>NZ_JBRCHD010000066.1:0-17341 GCF_053489755.1 Rhodoflexus sp. | reverse complement strand
GATGCCCACACCGCCAAAGCAATGATTGCGCCACCTGCAACAGGTCGCAAAGGCGCATAATGGATATAATTTTTGAACAGATTTTGCCAGAAATGCGCCATTTTGGAAAAAAGCAACGCCGTGAGTCCAAAGCAAATGCCTGCCACAATTGTCCACAAAAAGTTTTGCGGATTCATCGGCGGCACGGTTGGAATCGCGTAATGTGTGTGCGCTACTTGCCACGCATGGCACGCGTAATCGGCAATGACGGCGGCAAAAAACGCAGGCAGGATTGCCTCATAGCGCATCCTGCCCAAAATCAGGACTTCCAGCGCAAAGACTGCACCTGCCAACGGCGTACCAAAAACAGAGGCAAAACCTGCACTGATGCCCATGACTAAAAAAAGGCGACGGTCGCGGGCTTTCAATTTGAAAAAATGCGTGAATTGGTCAGCAATGGCGGCGCCCATTTGCACCGCCGTTCCTTCGCGCCCGGCAGAGCCGCCGAATAAATGCGTTGCAAGCGTCCCGAAAAGTACCAGTGGCGCCATTTTGAAAGGAATCACGCGGCGCGGTGTGTGAAACTCATCAATAATCAGGTTATTGCCGCTTGCCACATCCTGCCCGTAGTGGTAGTACAGCCAGCCAATCACAAAGCCGCCTACAGGCAGCAGTGCAATCACCCACAAATTACTTTCCCTCCAGTTAGTCGCCCAGTCTAACGCAACCAAAAAAAAAGCGGAAGCAGAACCCGCCAAAACGCCTACTAAGAGCGCAAAAAACAACCATTTGAGGGTATCTGACAAGAATGAAACTTGTTCTGTTTGCCTGATTTTCATTGGTACAAAGATAAGCCGCTGATAACTATGCTGCCTGCAACAAGTGTATTTCCACTTTAAAACGTAAACTTTGTGTAAACTTTGAGCGAATAGCTAACATTGACTACGTTCGAGAGTTAATAAAATAAATCAACCCGCGCTTTTATTTTTGAAAACCATTTTTCCATGAAAATAGGCATCGTTTGCTATCCGACTTTTGGCGGTAGTGGTGTGGTAGCTACCGAACTCGGCAATGCGTTGGCACAGCAGGATCACGAGATCCATTTCATTACCTATGACCAGCCTACGCGAATGGCGCTGTTCGATGAAAATATTTACTACCACAAAGTAGATATTCGCACCTATCCGCTGTTTGAGTATCCGCCTTATGAACTGGCGCTGGCAAGCAAAATGGTCAATGTTGCCAAGTTTGAGCAGTTGGATCTGTTGCATGTACACTACGCTATTCCACATGCTTCGGCAGCTTACATGGCACGCGAGATTCTCAAAACGCAAGGTATTTATGTGCCTTTCGTAACAACGCTGCACGGTACAGACATCACCTTAGTTGGTAAAGATGAAACCTACGCACCCGTCGTTACTTTCAGCATCAACCAGTCCGACGGTGTTACGGCTGTTTCGGAAAGCCTCCGCGCCGATACTTATGAGCACTTTCAGATCACCAAAGAAATTGAAGTCATTCCTAACTTTGTGGATCTGACGCGCTTCAAAAAGCAGCAGAAAGAACATTTCAAGAAGGCTATCTGCCCCAACGGGGAACACCTGCTTGTCCATACCTCGAACTTCCGAAAAGTAAAGCGGATTGATGATGCGATCAAGGTTTTCTGCCGCCTACGCCAGTACATTCCCGTAAAAATGCTGCTGATTGGCGACGGTCCCGAACGCCGCCGCATCGAACAACTCTGCCAAGACAACGGGCTGATGGACGATATTCGCTTTCTGGGCAAATTAGACGCGATCGAGGAAGTCCTTTCCGTTGCCGATCTTTTCCTGATGCCTTCCGAAAAAGAAAGTTTTGGATTGGCAGCACTTGAAGCAATGGCTTGCGAAGTTCCAGTCATCTCCAGCAACACAGGCGGCCTGCCGGAACTCAACATACACGGCGTTACAGGCTTTATGAGCAATGTAGGCGACATAGAAGACATGGTCAAAAATGCACTTGTGATTTTACAGAAAGATCAGTTGCCTACTTTCAAGGCCAATGCCCTGAAACGCGCAAAGGAGTTTGACGTAAACAAGATCCGACCAATTTACGAGGCTATGTACGAGCGCGTATTAGCATCGGCTACTGCACAAAAGCCCTCATAATTTGTCATGCTAAACATCCGCCCGTAAATTTGTGTTTTTGAAGATAAATGCTGAACAAACATGGACATGATAGAACTTCCGGTTCTTGGCAATACCCCTCCTGCGGAAACGCCTGTTCGCGCCCGCAAACCCGACTGGCTGCGTGTTAAACTGCCGATCGGACCCGAATATGCCAAAGTCCGCAAACTGGTAGATACCTATAAACTGCACACCATCTGCGAAAGCGGCAACTGCCCCAACATGGGCGAGTGCTGGGGCGCAGGTACGGCAACTTTTATGATTTTGGGCAATGTCTGCACGCGCAGTTGTACTTTCTGCGCCGTTGCTACAGGTCGCCCGAATGAATACGATACCGACGAACCGCGCCGCGTAGCTGAAGCTATCCAACTGATGGGTGTCAAACACGCCGTTATCACTTCGGTCAATCGCGACGAACTGAAAGATCGCGGTGCTGAAATCTGGTATCAAACCGTTCGTGCTGTGAAAGAACGAAGCCCCGAAACCACTATCGAAACACTTATCCCCGATGTAAAAGGCAACTGGGAGGCACTCTACCGCATGATTTCGGCCGGTCAGGAAGTTGTTTCACACAACATGGAAACTGTGAAGCGCCTTTATCGCCGCGTGCGTCCGCAAGCCAAATACGAGCGCAGCCTCGAGCAAATCCGCCTCACCAAAGCGTACGGCAAGCGCACCAAAAGCGGCGTGATGCTGGGCTTGGGCGAAACCGAGGATGAGGTTTTTGAAATCATGGATGACTTGCTAGCCAATGGTTTGGATGTGCTGACGCTGGGGCAATACCTACAGCCAACCAAAATGCACTTGGAGGTTGTAGAATACATTCACCCCGACAAATTTGCCATGTATAAAGAAGAGGGATTGAAGCGCGGTTTCAAATATGTAGAATCCGGCCCGCTGGTGCGCTCCTCCTACCATGCCGAACGCCACATCTGATTTTAAACATCCATCCCAAAATAAATAGCGCAATTTGTTCCACAATTCAAGTGTGCAACATAACTTTGCGCTCTCAAAATTGACAACAACAATGGCAGAGAAAAGCAAAGCCGGTATAGAAATTTTTGAAAGTCCGGAAGCATTACAAGAGCAACTCAGTAAGACTGAACAGTTTGCAAAAAACAATCGTCGGTTGGTTATTGGCATCGGTGTAGGCATCCTCGCCCTGATTGGCGGAGTAATCGGCTGGAAATATTACAGCGATCAGAATAATCTGAAGGCGCAAGTCGAGTTATTCCCTGCCGTTTTCTACATCGAGAAAGACTCCCTCAATAAAGCTATCAAAGGTGATAATAACAACACAACGATCGGTTTAGAGAAAATCGTTGATAAGTATGGCAGCACCAAAGCCGGCGATCAAGCCGCCTTCTATCTGGGCGTTGTTAAACTCAAAGAAGGTAAATACGATGAAGCCATTCAGTACTTACAAAAATTCGATGCTGACGATTGGCTTCTACAGGCACGCGCCTATAGCCTCATCGGCGATGCTTACATGGAGAAAAAAGATCTGGACAACGCGATCAAATACTACAAAAAGGCTTCCGAACACTATCCTAACGATGCCTTTACGCCTGCCTATCTGCTCAAACTCGGTTTGGCTTATGAGTTGAAAAAGGATTATGCCAACGCTACGATGGCTTACAGAACTATTTCAGACAAATATCCTGAAGCATCAGAACTGACAACGTCACAGAAGAAACTCGCCAAGGTCGAATACATGACCAACAACGCGAAATAATGATTATGTAACACGCCTTTTAAGGTGTATTTGCATAACAGCCGACAGACGCAAAAAGAGGCTGTCCAGAAAGGCTACATGTAGCACAGACCTAAGTCTGTAGCCGTCTGATTATCAAGTATTTCAACGATCACAGACTAAAGTCTATGTTACTTTTTGGACACCCTCTTTTTTATGTATCTTGACCTGCCCATTGCTCGATTTGTGTCCTCAATGTTGCTATCTCCTGCCGTACATCCAGATATTTCGCAAGAGCTTCCAAACGATTGAGCAGTTGTACTAAAAAGCGATGATGAGTAATACTTCCTCCTTGCAACGGGCGATGCTCAAGTCCTTTCTTGATCTGCTGCCATTGCTGTAAGAGGCTTTGCGTAGCCTTGTCGAAAAATGTAGCGGCAAATTTTTCAAAGATATAATTTACCGCTGCCGCAGAAGGATGGATCATGTCGTCGGCATAAAAGCGGTAGTCGCGCAGGTCGTCGAGCAGCAGTTCGTAAGCAGGAAAATAAGCTACCTGTGGAAATTTTTCGGTAATCCGGTGCGCTGCCAACCGCAATACCGACTTGCTGACAGCGTTAAGCGGGATCGTATCTTTGATGTGCCGCACAGGGCTAACCGTCAGCAATACCCGACAGCCATCGGGTAAGAAGCAATAGAATTTTTCAAATGCCGTAACAATTTCTTCTACCTGCAAAAGTCGTTTGTGGAAATTTTTTGCGGGTATTTTGTGGCAGTTGGCCACAGGGGTACCGTCTGCAAGCAGTTCGTAAATCCAAGCTGTGCCGAGTGTGATCATGAGCCATTGATCGCCGCGAGGCGTGCGGAGCAAAAAATCTGCCGTTTGCTGCATTTGCCGCCGTGCCACTTCCTGAATGGCCGCTGCGCTTTGCGCAAAATAGCGGCTATGCAGCCCATAGTGGAAAAATAGCCCTTCGCGCTCGACAGGCCCGGTACGCAACTCCTCGCCGCTTAAGGATTTCTCCAGTAGCTCCAACAAACTCAAAGGATTGAAGATTGTTCCGAAGGGATTGACCAGCGTCTCAAACTTATTTTCGACGAGCTTTTGCCCGACTTCATCAGCAAAACAAGAACCGACCAGCAGCAGACGGCTTTTGTGTGTAATAGTTTGTTCCGAAGGCGGAATAATAAAATCGGTGCGAAACTGCATAGTCTAATAGGCTGCGAATGCGGATGTTGCGAAACCAGACAACATCGCCGTGGTCTTGCAAGGCGATGTGCCATTTGCCAAAGCGGCATATCTTTGAACTTACTTTTTTTGTTTTTTGTAAAATTCCTCCTAATCGGGGTTACCCAACTGATATTCAACAACTTTAGTGCCGTTCAGCCAATGCTCTACCTTCCCCTTTTTCACGATCAGCATCACTTTTTTCCACTGTCCGGGCGGCTTAACCGTTTCTACTGTACACGAATGCAGGTCGTAGTTATCCCCTGCGCGGTGCGTCTTTATTTTCCCGTCGGGATGCCCCTCGTTGTCCAAAATCTGCATTTCCGGTCCGGACTGCCATACATGCTGTATTTCGTCATTTTACACTACATGAAAGAAAATACCGCTGTTGCTATTGACAGAAATTTTCCACTCTAAGTGCAGTTCGAAGTTTTCATATTGATTGCTGGTGATGAGGTCTCCTCCGCCGGCTTCCAAGAGCATAAACCCTTTCGGATTTTGCTTCCATTGCTCATTGATCACAGGGCTTTTGAAATTGCGCCAAGCATCCAACTTTGAAAGATTTTCCCGGCGTCTTTTTTTTGTGCGATGGCTGCCGTAGAAAAGCCCGGCAGCAGTAAGACAGCAAGTGTTCTCATATTGGAATAAGAGAGGTTTTGCTCAAAAATACATACAACGGAAAGGAAGTTAGATGTTTGGTCGGCGTATTTTTGCAGCCAATCAACAGGATAATCATGCTACACCGTCCCAGAAGAAACCGCAAATCAGAGCCTGTGCGCCGCATGGTGCAAGAAACCCGTGTAGAAGTAGATAACCTCATTTATCCAATCTTTCTCACAGCAGGCAACGGCGTACAAGCGCCTATTAAGTCCATGCCGGGCATTTTCCGCCTCTCACCCGATGAGGCGCTGCGCGAAATAGAAACCTGCCTTGCACTTGGACTGAAAGTTTTTGCACCTTTCCCACACATAGAAGACAGTCTGAAAGACAAATTTGCCTCAGAGAGTTGGCGCGAGGAAAACTTATACCTGCACAGCATCCGGCTCATCAAAGAGCGTTTCCCCGAAGCGGTGCTTGTTACCGATGTAGCAATGGATCCCTACAGCTCCGACGGGCATGATGGGCTGGTAGAAAACGGCGAAATTCTCAACGATCCTACGCTGGAGATCCTTGCCAAAATGGCAGTTGCACAAGCGCAAGCCGGCGCAGACATCCTCGGGCCTTCCGACATGATGGACGGGCGCGTGCAATTTATCCGAGAAGCGCTTGACGCTCGGCACTTTACCAGTGTTTCGATTATGAGCTATACAGCAAAATATGCCAGCGCATTCTACGGGCCTTTCCGCGATGCACTGGATTCTGCCCCGCGCTCAGGCGATAAGAAAACCTACCAGATGGATCCTGCAAACGCTCGCGAAGCACTACTGGAAGCGACATTAGACGCATCGGAAGGCGCTGATTTCCTGATGGTTAAACCTGCCTTGGCTTATCTGGATATTGTCCGACAACTCAAAGACAACTTCGATCTGCCAATTGCAGCCTACAACGTCAGCGGCGAGTATGCCATGATTAAAGCAGCAGCAGCCAACGGCTGGATAGACGGCGAACGCGCCATGAAGGAATGCTTGCTCAGCATCCGTCGGGCAGGCGCTACAGCTATCCTCACCTACTTTGCCAAAGAATTTGCTCAGATGCAGGCACGCACGAAATAGACATGGTATAACAGCATAAAAATTACTTGTTAAAAATGTTACGCTGTTTGCAACCTTCTGCCCGCAAACGGGGTCTTAATACTGAGCACAAACCTATTAAAATTCAAACTTACAACCTAACGCCTGCATCCCCGCCATCTGCGGGGATGTTTTGTATAGTCATATATTGCTTCGGCATCCAGATATACATTAATCCTAATTATGTAGTTTGTTAGAAGGTGTTGCCTTTGGCGACATCTTCTTTTTTTTGGCTGCTTTTTTGCAGTTGTTTTTGTGAAGATGACCAAAACTATTACATCTCCTTGCTCATGCTCAAATGCGTAGTCATAGACGACGATGAACAATCGCGCAAAATTCTGGAGCATTTCATCGGTCTGACCAGCTTTTTGGACTGTACCGCCGTTTTTTCTTCCGGAACAGCAGCGCTGAGCCATTTGTTACGGGTGCCTGTTGATGTAATGTATGTTGATATTGACATGCCCGGACTGTCGGGTATTGAATTGGTAAAAGCTCTCCCGCAGCCCCCTGTTACTATTTTTACTACCTCCTACACCAATTTTGCACTGGATGCCTTTGAACTTGATGCTATTGACTATTTGGTCAAACCAATTGATTTTGCGCGTTTTACGAAATCTGCTGCCAAGATTTCCGAGCGTATCCGCAGCAAAGTACCCGCAGAATTACCGGAAGGCGAAGATTTTTTCATTAAAGTCAACAATAAAATGGTGCGCCTTTCCGCCTCAGACATCTGGTTCATTGAAGGGCTTTCGGACTATGTGCTGATCCATACCGAGCAGCGGCAATATGTGGTAGATACTACCCTTAAATCTATCGAAGATAAACTGCCCGACGAACGATTTATACGCGTACATCGCTCCTACATCGTCAATATCAGTCGCATCGAAAGCATAGAAGACAACCAAATCATTATCAAGGGCAAGGAGATCCCGATCAGCCGCACCTACCAACAAGACTTTTTTCGCAAGATCAGGAAGTTGTAAGCGCTTGTATTATATTACAAGCCGATTCGCTTTATTTGTGTTAGTCAGGCGAAGACACAAACAACCTCTTTCACATGAAAGCAACTCTGTACGGCATCTTTTGTGGATTTTTACTGCTGGTTTCCTGCCGCAATGAACACATACAAAAACCTGAAAATCCGCTGTTTACAGCATTAGAAGCTGCTCAGACAGGCATCAGCTTTGCCAATACGCTGACTGATACCGACAAAATCAACATTTTAGATTACCTCTACTACTACAACGGCGGAGGCGTAGCGGCTGCCGATTTTAACTTAGACGGTAAAATTGATCTGTTTTTCACAGGCAATCAGGTAAAAAACCGACTGTATGTCAATAAAGGCAACTTTCTGTTTGAGGACATTACCGAAAAAGCAGGCGTAGGCGGCTATGCAGACTGGAAAACGGGCGTAACCATTGCCGATGTGAACGCCGACGGCTACCCTGATATTTACGTTTGCGCCGTTGGTAACTACAAAGGCTTGGAAGGCGCTAACGAACTCTACATCAACAACGGCGATCTGACGTTTACCGAAAAAGCCGCTGACTACGGGCTGGATTTTACAGGATTTTCCACGCAGGCAGTCTTTTTTGACTACGACAAAGACGGCGATTTGGATTGCTACCTGCTTAACCATGCCGTGCATACCTCGCGCTCTTACGACCGCGTAACTGCCCGCAACCTGCGCAATAACGAATCAGGGGACTACCTGTTCCGCAATGAAACCATTCCTGCCAAAGATTTGAAAGGGCAAAAGCCTGCCAAAATATTCACTAATGTTTCCGAACAGGCGGGCATTTTCGGCGCGGCAATGGGCTATGGACTGGGTGTCATCGTGGCCGACCTGAACAACGACGGCTGGGACGACCTCTACATCGGCAACGACTTCCACGAAGACGACTACTACTATATCAACAACCGCAACGGTACATTCACTGAAAGCCTCAAAAGCGCATTCGGGCATATCAGCCGCTTTACGATGGGCTGCGATGCGGCCGACCTGAACAACGACGGCTATATAGACCTCATGTCGCTTGATATGTACCCCGAAGACGAAACGGTAGAAAAATCATCCGTCGGCGAAGATCCTTTTGATATTTATCAATTCAAGTTAGCCTATGGCTTTGCTTATCAGTTCAGCCGCAACTGTTTGCAACTCAATCTGGGCGGGAAAAAGTTTGCAGAAATTGCTTCGCTGGCAGGAGTTTCAGCTACCGACTGGAGTTGGAGCACCCTGCTGGCCGACTACGACAACGACGGGCGCAAGGATATTTTTGTTACCAATGGCATCCCGCGCCGACCCAACAATCTGGACTATATCAACTTTCTGGCAAATGACTCGCTGCGGAAAGCAATTGGCAATCCGAAAGAAATTGACCGCCAGTCTATTGAACTAATGCCCGAAGGCAAAACCCGCAACTATATTTTCAAAGGCGAAAAAGACTACCGTTTCAGCGACCGCTCGGCAGATTGGGGATTTCAGGAGGCGGATTTCAGCAACGGCGCAGTCTATGTGGACTTAGACAACGACGGGGATCTGGATTTAGTAACCAATCGCATCAACCAAGCCGCAGGCGTTTACCGCAACAATGCCGAGAAAAACAATCCGAATAACTGGCTTTCTGTAGCCTTCAAAGGCGATTCGTTGAATCGCTTTGGTATCGGTGCGAAAGTTTTCGCAAAGGCAAACGGACAAACGCAAATGCAGCAACTCACACTTACGCGTGGCTTCCTTTCGGCAGTTGCCCCTGTGTTGCATTTTGGGCTGGGAGATGCGTCAATTATTGATTCACTGGTAGTTATATGGCCTGACTTCAGGACGGAAATCAAAACAAAAGTAGCTGCCAATCAAGCGCTTACGCTCAATATTGCCGATGCGCAGTTGCAACAACCTCCCACATTGCTGCCTTTGTTCCCTCCGCAGGAAGCTCCTCTTTTTACCTTAGTCAATGTACCCATAGACTGGCAACATCGGGAAAACACTTTCTTCGATTTCAACCGCGAGCCGCTGATTCCCTTCAAGGTTTCGACTGAAGGCCCCAAGATTGCCGTCGGCGATATTAACGGCGACGGGCTGGAAGACCTCTACCTCTGCGGAGCCAAATACCAAAGCGGGGCTATTTACGTGCAGACAGCAAACGGTTTCAGTTCTTTGCAAGTACCTGATATTGTGGCTGATTCTATCTACGAAGATGTTGCTGCGCTGTTCTTTGATGCTGACGGCGACGGAGATCAGGATTTGTACGTAGTCAGTGGTGGTAATGAATTTTTCGGACAGATGGAAGAGCAGTACGATCGCTTGTATCGCAACGATGGCAAGGGCAACTTCACACGCGACAGGCAGGCGCTTCCTCCGATGCCCGATAACAAAAGCTGTGTGCGGGTAGCCGACTTCGATAGCGACGGCGATCCGGATCTGTTTGTGGGCGGTCGCGTAATTGCTAATGCTTATGGACGTATCCCGCGTTCCTATCTCCTCCAAAACGACGGCAAAGGTAACTTCAAGGATGTAGCAGGCACTGTTGCTACAGGGCTGGCAGATCTGGGCATGGTTACCGATGCACGCTGGACAGATCTTAACGGCGACAGGCAGCCTGATCTGGTAGTAGTTGGCGACTGGATGTCTCCTACCGTTTTTCTCAATCAGAAGGGCAAACTGACCATCGCACAGGACAATGGTTTACAAAACCTCAATGGTTTTTGGCAAACTGTTGCCAATGCAGACTTAGACGGCGACGGGGACATGGATTTGCTGGTGGGCAATATCGGACTAAACACCAAGCTCATCAAAGACCCCAATCCGTTGCTGCAAATCTTTGTAAAAGACTTTGACAAAAACGGTAAAGACGAACAAATTATCGCTTACAATCGGGGCAAGAAGTTGTATCCCATTGCTTTTAAAGATGAATTAGGCAAGCAAATTCCGTCAATCATCAATAAAAAATTCACCTCCTATGCCCAGTATGCAGGCAAAACGCTGGGAGAGATCTTAGACGAAAAATTTTTGCAGGATGCTACCCGAAAGTCTGTCAATACTTTTACATCTATGTGGCTGCGCAACGATGGCAAGGGCAATTTCACTCCAATTCCACTACCTGCCGAAGCGCAAATGAGCAAAATCTTCGTGTTTCATGTAGCCGATGTCAACCGCGATAATCTTCCCGATATTCTTATTGGCGGCAATCTTTACGGTGTAAGCACCTATCAGGGGCGCTACGATGCCTTCTGCGGGCTGGTACTGCTCAACGAGGGCAGCGGCAACTGGCGCAGTCTGCTACCGCATCAATCGGGGTGGCTGACCGAAGGCGAGGTGCGCGACATCAGACCTATCACCATTGGCGAGGCACAGCGCTGGTTAGTAGCAAGGAACAACGAAGCACTGTTGATGCTGCGGTAAGAAATCTTTTTTTGCTATTTTGCCACATCTAAACCAACTCTTTAATCATGCGCAAAATAGAGCGACTCTTGGTGGCAAACCGTGGCGAAATTGCTATACGTATCCTACGAGCTGCTTCCGAATTACATATTAACACCCTTGCGGTTTATACCTATGAAGATCGTTATTCGCTGCACCGCTACAAGGCGGACGAAACCTACCAGATCGGTGCAAACGATGATCCGTTAAAGCCCTACTTAGACATCGAGGGGCTGATTACGCTTGCCAAAGCCAAAAATGTGGATGCGATTCACCCCGGCTATGGCTTTCTGTCGGAAAACGTGCAATTTGCCCGCCGCTGCGAGGAGGAAGGCATTATCTTCATCGGGCCGCGTTCGGAAGTAATGGCGCAATTGGGCGACAAGATGGCTGCCAAAAAAATTGCCCTTGCTGCCAATGTGCCGATGATTGAAGACAGCAAAGCCGACCTGACGAGCTATGAAACCGCGCTTGCAGAAGCCCGCCGCATCGGTTTTCCGGTGATGCTGAAAGCCGCTGCCGGCGGTGGCGGCAGAGGGATGCGCGTCATCCGCAACGAAGCCGATTTGGAACGCCTCTACAACGAAGCCCGCAACGAAGCCGCCAATGCCTTTGGCGATGATACAGTTTTTATTGAAAAATTTATTGACGAGCCTAAGCACATTGAAGTCCAGATTATGGGCGATAATTTCGGCAACATCGTCCATCTATACGAGCGCGATTGTTCGGTTCAGCGTCGCTTTCAAAAGGTAGTAGAAGTTGCGCCGAGCATCGGGCTTGCCGATCAAACGCGGCAAAAACTCTACGAGTACGCGCTTAACATCGCCCGTGCCGTGAACTACAACAACATCGGAACGGTGGAGTTTCTGGTAGATAAAAACCAACACATCTACTTTATTGAGGTCAATCCCCGCGTGCAGGTAGAGCATACCATCACCGAAGAAATCACAGGCATTGACATTGTGCGCTCTCAAATCCTGATCGCGCAGGGTTACGCCCTTTCCGACAAGCAAATTTTCATTCGTAGTCAAGAAGATGTGCAAATCAATGGTTTTGCCGTCCAGTGCCGCATCACGACCGAAGATCCCGAAAACGGTTTCAAACCTGATTACGGAACTATCATCGCCTATCGGAATGCAGGCGGCTTTGGCATCCGCACCGATGAGGGCAGCTCTTACCCGGGCGTGCGCATTTCGCCTTTCTTTGATTCTATGCTGGTCAAAGTTACCGCCAAGGGACGTACACTCTGGGGCGCTTGCGACCGCTTGCACCGCGCCCTGCGCGAATTTCGGATTCGCGGCGTAAAAACCAACATCGGCTTTTTGCTCAATGTGATCTCACATCCTGAATTTATCAAAGGCAAAGCAACCGTTCAGTTTATTGAACAAAATCCCGACTTGTTCAAATTACCGCGCCGTTTGGACAGAGGCACGCGCCTGTTGAATTATTTGGCAGATGTAATTGTAAACGGCAACCCCGACGTGCGCGGCAGCAAGCCCGAAAAAACTTTCCGCATACCCAAAGTGCCTCCCTGCAACCGCTTCGGCGAGTTTCCGCAGGGCAGCCGCGACCGCCTCAAAGCAATGGGGCGCGAAAAATTTATTGACTGGCTCAAACAGGAAAAGGCAGTGCAATTTACCGATACCACCTTCCGCGACGCACACCAGTCGCTGCTGGCAACACGGGTACGCACGATAGATATGCTCCGTGTGGCAGAAAGCTACGCTCGCAATGTGCCGCAGGTGTTTTCAGTGGAAATGTGGGGGGGCGCAACTTTTGACGTAGCCATGCGCTTCCTCAAAGAATGCCCTTGGGAGCGCCTCCGCCGCATGAGGCAGGCAATGCCCAATGTCCTGTTCCAGATGTTGCTGCGCGGCGCAAATGCCGTTGGCTACAAGTCCTATCCGCCCAATCTGGTGGAAAAATTTGTGGAACGCGCCGCCGCCAATGGGATTGATGTTTTCCGCATTTTTGATTCGCTGAATTGGGTAGAAGCCATGAAAACCAGCATTCGCGCCGTATTAGAGCGCACCGATGCACTGGTGGAGGGTTCTATTTGCTATACGGGCGAAATTATGAACCCAAATAGTAAATACAATCTGCAATACTACCTCGATTTGGCGCGGCAACTGGAAGATTTAGGCATCCACCTACTGGCGATTAAGGATATGTCCGGCTTGCTGAAACCTTACAGCGCCGAACGGCTGATTACCGAATTGAAAAAAGCCGTTTCCGTGCCGATTCACCTCCATACCCACGACACGGCAGGTATTCAGTCCGCAACGCTGCTCAAAGCCATTGACGCAGGAGTTGATGTCATTGACGTTGCGATCGCCTCTATGTCGGGGCTGACGGCGCAGCCCAATTTCAACTCATTGGTAGCGGCGCTGGAATACCACGAGCGCAAACAAGACTTTGATTTACACAAGCTCAATGCCTTTGCCTCTTACTGGGAAGACGTGCGCGAATATTATTTCCCCTTTGAATCTGATTTGAAGGCAGGCACTGCCGAGGTGTACGACAACGAAATCCCCGGCGGGCAGTATTCCAACCTGCGCCCACAGGCAATTTCGCTGGGTCTGGGCGATAAATTTGAACAAATCAAGAAAAATTATGCCGTAGCAAACCGCTTGCTGGGTGATATTGTCAAGGTAACGCCAAGCTCCAAAGTTGTGGGTGATTTGGCACTGTTCCTGACTGCCAACCACCTGACCGAGGCGGACGTGTGGCAGCGCGGGCATGAGCTGGCTTTCCCCGAGTCGGTGAAAGACTTGCTGCGCGGCGATATGGGTCGCCCGCCGGAGGGTTTCCCTGCCGAAATAGTGCGCCTCGTACTCAAAGGCGAGCAACCCGACTACGGCGTGCCGGGCTATAACCTGCCCGCCATTGATTTTGCCGCCGAAAAAGCCGATTTTGAGAAAAAATTCTCCGGCAAAAGCTACCCGACCGAGTCGGAAGAGGATGATTTGCTCTCCTACCTGCTCTATCCGAAAGTTTATGAGGAGTACAGCGAAAGCCGCAACCGCTACGGCGACCTTTCCGTGCTGCCTTCGCCGCAGTTTTTCTACGGCATGAAAGAAGGCGAGGAAGTCCTTATAGAGTTGAGCGAGGGCAAATCGGTTATGGTGCGGCTGCTGGCAGTGTTCAAGCCTGATGAAAACGGGATGCGGACGGTATCCTTTGAACTGAACGGGCAAACCCGCCGCCTGCAAGTACGCGACCGCAGTTTTCAAGTTACCAAAGTAGCCAACCGCAAAGCGCAGGAGGCAGGCGAAATTGGCGCACCGCTGCAAGGCAGGCTGTCCAAAATCATGGTGGCGGCAGGCGACCGCGTGGCAGTCAATGACCCGCTGTTTGTCATAGAAGCCATGAAAATGGAAAGCACGATTACTGCCCCGCACGAAGGTGTAGTTAAGCAGATATTTTTGCCCGCAGGCAGCATGGTAGAGCAAGAGGACGCAATTATTTGGATAGCATGAGCAACCTTTCGCAACGGATTGCTGTCTGTGTAAGTACCTGATAAATCCAAACTGTTATGAAACCCTTATTGAAATATGCGGTAGGTGTACTTTTGGCAGCAACATCCTTTGCCGGCTATGCACAGACCATTCATGAAGACAGCATAAGAAATGCCACGCGGCAAAGAGATAGCATCCGAAGACTACAAGAGCCTATATTTGGGAATATGTCAACCAATGGCAGACGCAGCAGCGGCAACATAAATCGCGCCAATCGCGTGGGCGACAATCATGTAGCAAAAATTGGCTTCGGAGCATTGGTCGGTATGCCTATGGGCGAATTTGAGAAAGTAGCAGGCGATATTACTCCTTGGGGCTATGGTATCAACGCAGCGTTCCGCGTGGGTCGCAACGCTCCGTTTTTTGCAGGTTTTGATTTTGGCTATATGGGCATGGGGCGCAATGTTGATGCCTTTACAAGTTTTGCAGGCAATACCAGCCGTATTGTCCGCCGCAACAGAATTATCACAGGTCATGCCTTACTGCGCCTGCAACCGCGCATCGGTGGCCCGATTCGTCCGTATGTTGATGGTATGCTTGGTCTGAAATATTTCCGCACCGCTACTGAAATTGAAAATAATAACAACAATAACTGGTGGGGAAACAACAACAATAGTAATAACCGCAATATTGTTACTGTGCCTAACCATGAGGACGTTGCGCTCAGCTATGGCGGCGGTATTGGTATCAATATTGTCTTGGGTGAAAATGTGTGGTTAGACCTGCGGACGGTTTACCTGCCCGGAACGGTTGCTTCCTATGTCAAGCGCGGCGATGTTTATCCCGATCCGAACGACCCGGCGCGTACCATTGTCATCAAGTCGCGCTCAGCAACTGACATGCTCAACCACCAGATTGGTCTCACATTCAGTTTTTAGTACCTGATACTTTTTGGAAAGCATAAAGAGGCGGATGACACAAATGTTGGCGATTACGCTGTGTCTTCTCCCCTTTATCCTTTCATCGAGGAAATTTTGTCTAAGGAAACAGTACCAAAACGGCGATAGACCTGATAAGCAATAGCAAGCGCGAGCGCCGACTCAGCAGCCGCAATAGCGATAATGAACAGTGCAAAAATCTGTCCTTCAGTTGCTTGCGTCTCGGTAGAGTAAACAGCGATCAGGTTGATATTAGCTGCATTTAACATCAACTCCAGCCCCATCAGTACACCAATAATGTTGCGTTTGGTAATTGCAACTGCCATTCCTATACAGAAAATCAGCGCAGAGAGCATCCAATAATGCAGCGGGGTAATAGTTTGCCACATAAATCCAAACAAATCATTAAACGTTCTGCAAATGTAAGGCGGTGTTCGCTGCAATACGCCCTCAAGATGTCATAGGGGCATAAAAAAATGAAACTCCCGAAGATCAGGAGTCCCATTCCACTTTAATAAACTAAACTAACAAACAAACTTCAAATCAATAACACACAAAGTTATTATTTGGTTTTTGTTTCTTTCATTTTTTCGTAATTTTTTAAGTCGGCGAATTTAAAGCGCTTTCATTTGCTCAAAAGCCTCTGCTACACTAGCTACAGGGCGCTTACAGGTCTGATGCTGACAAACAAAAATTTTTGTTTGTCCGGAAAAAAATCGGTTTTCCAACAAAGGAAGCGTGCTTTCTTCGGCACTAAAGGCTACGACTTTGTGCGGGAAGTAAGCCTGAGCATGCAAGTCGCGGGCAAATGTGGCAGCCTGCTCTCCGGTGATCGCTACTTCGACAGGTGGCACAACATATTGCAAAAACAGCGTAGCCCAGTTAGCCATATACTGCACATCTTTTTGCAGCAAAGGCACAACGGAAAGTAACATCCGCTGCGCCTTTTGCGCATAGTCCGCCCGATTGGGCAACAATAGCGACAGGGCAAAGAAGTTATGCGCCATGATTGAATTAGAAGCAGGAATTACATTGTCGAACAACTCTTTTTTGCGGGCAATTAGTGCGGTTGCCTGTTCTTTGTCCACAAAAAATAGCATCTCGCCGGTATCGTCGGTAAATTTTGCCAGCACATGATCGGTCAGTTGCTCGGCGCGGTGCAGCCAGTGCGCATCTCCTCCGACCTGATAGAGCGCCAAATAGCCCTGAATAACAGCCGCATAATCTTCCAGATAGGCAGGAATATCAGCCTTTCCATTCTTGTAATTGCGGAAAAGTTGATTGCCGCTTGTCATTTTCGTATCAATAAATCGGGCTGTAGCAGTAGCTTGCTGTAGATATTCGCTATTGCCTGTGGCTGCATAGGCATCTGCCAAGCCTTTGATCATCAGTCCGTTCCATCCTGAAAGAACCTTGTCGTCCAATCCTGGACGGATGCGCGAACTGCGTGCTTCCAGCAGCAAGCGCTTCCATCGCAGGACTTTCTCCTGCAAAATTTCATTGTTTAGCCCGTGGATTCGGCAAAATTCCTCATCGCCGACGGGGCAATTCAGAATGTTGTAGCCGTGCTCCCAGTTGCCGTCGGGATAGCAGTCGTAGTAGTCTTTGCAAAGGCGCGCCTCATCGGGCGGAAGTCCTGCCTGTTGGAAGGCTGTATCCAACTCGCGTTCTGTCCAGACGTAGAAACGCCCTTCTATACCTTCGCTGTCTGCATCCAGCGCGGAATAGAAACC
>NZ_JBRCHD010000065.1:0-93783 GCF_053489755.1 Rhodoflexus sp. | reverse complement strand
AAACCCGACGGGTCTTGGAGACCCGTCGGGTTTTTTACTACTGTCGTTGTTCGTATCTACTGCCGTTGTTCGTGTTCCCACGAACAACTCAGTTGCTTACGAGCGACGTTTTACTTGATTTCTTTCAGCATTTCGGCTACGGCGCGCTCCAACTGGAGGTCTTTGCCACTCAATACTGAATTGTAATCGTTGTCTACGTCAATATCGGGATTGATTTGCAGGTTTTCCGTCGGGCGACCTTCTTTGCCCATCGTGGCAATCATCGGGATACCGAATACCATCGTCGGGTCAATTTGCGTTTCCCACCATACGGCAGTGCCTGTTCCCGGTACGGGTTTGCCGATGAGCTTGCCAATGCCGAGTTGCTTGTAGGCATACGGGAAGATGAATGCGTCAGAGTAGTTGCCTTCGCTCATCAGTACGCAACTTGGTTTTGTCCACTTGTTGAGCGGTTCGCCGCCTTGGGACTTGAAGCCATAAGGAGCAAAAGTAAGATATTGCTTGCCGCCGAGGAAAGTAACCAAATCATCGTGCAGCCAGCCCCCGCCATTGAAGCGAGTGTCCACAATCAGCGCCTCTTTGTTGATATTTTTGCCCAGAACTTCCTCGTAAACGGTGCGGAAGCTGCCGTCGTTCATGCCTTGCACGTGTACGTAGCCAACCTTTCCACCGCTGAGCTTTTCAGTCATTTCGCGCATGGTATTCACCCAACGCCGGTAAAGCAAACTGTTTTCATCGCCCAAAGAAATCGGTTTTACGACTTCTTCCCAGCGCTGTCCGCTGGCAGGGTTGAATAACGAAAGGAGCGTGCGTTCGCCTGTTTTGCGGTTGAGCAGTTGCGCCCAGTCCATATCGGCGGTGATGGCTGTGCCGTTGATTTTTTCAATCACGTGTCCGGCGCGTACCATGCTGTTGGTGTTGTCCAAAGGTCCGCCTGCGATTACGTCAGTGATTTTCAAGCCGTTGCCGCCTGCCATTTCGTCGTAGAACAAGCCCAGCGAAGCCGTTGCATCAGGGTTTTCAAAACGTGGAGAATAGCGACCTCCTGTATGTGAAGCATTCAGTTCGCCCAGCATTTCGCTCAGCAACTCTTGAAAGTCGTAGTTGTTGCTGATGTGTGGCAGGAATCGCTCGTAGGCTTTGCGGTACATCACCCAGTCCAGACCGTGCAATTGCGGGTCGTAGAATTTCTTCTTCACCTGTCTCCATGCGTGCTCAAAGATATAAGCGCGTTCGCCGGCAGTATTCAGCGTCATTTCACCTTGGATATTGACAGGGGTTACTTTGCCATCGGCAGTAGCAATTTTGCTGATCCGTCCATTGACAAGCGCAAAAAGTGTCTTGCCGTCTTTGCTCATCTCAAATCTGCCGCCATCAGCATTGAGTTTTGCCAATAATTTCAACTCTTTGGTGCGAGTTTCTATCGTCCAGACGTCATAATTCTTATCCATGCGTGCCATTAGGTAAAGTTTTTCACCATCGGGCGAAAGCGCATAGGATGTCATGGTCAGCGGAAAGGTCGTTAGGCGAATTTTGCGCTCGTCTAAGCGGTCAAAGTTCATTGTCCATGCCTTTTTGGATACGTCGGCGCTGTCTTTCTTCTCTTTTTTCTCCTTGTCTTCGCGCTCTTTGAGCAGGTCAAAATCTTCTTTGGAAAGCCGGAAGCGGTCGGCAGCAGCTTTGTCAAAGAATACGGCGTACACGTCGTTTTCGCGTGCGCCCTGATAGGCAAGCGACTTGCGTCCGTTGCGATCGGTGGAGAAAAGGAGCGCTTTGCCGTCCATTGCCCAGCCGCCTATGCTTTCGCCAAAGCCGCTTTGAGTGATGTCAATGCCTTTAGTGTCTGAACCATCGGCTTTGAAAACCAGAATTTCGTTGGTGTTAAAGCGCCCTTTATTGCTGCGGGCGGCAATCCACTTGCCGTCGGGAGACCATTTAAAACTCTGGTCGCCGTCGGAGTAGCTGAAATTCTGCCCGGCAGGAATAATGACGCGGGACTGTTTGGTTACCAGATTATACACTTTGAGGATGTTGCGCTCTTCCAGATAGGCAATTTCTTTGCCGTCGGGTGAAAGTTCGGGCTGGAACTCTTCCTTGTCGGTTGCGATAACTGCTTCTTCGTTTACGAGTGTAGAAGCGTAGAAGTAAGATTCTTCTTTGCGGGCGATGGTGCTGCGCATGATGTCCCAGCTTTCGCCGCGCTCGGCTGCATAGTAGAGGCTGCGTCCGTCAGGCGACCATGAGAGGCTGCGCTCCTGATAAGGAGTGTTGGTAATGCGCTTGGTAGTGCCGCTTTCCGTAGCTGTTACGAAAACTTCGCCACGGAAAATAAAGGCGATTTCTTTGCCATTGGGCGAAGGAGTCATTTCCGAAACGCCGCTGTTGATAGCAACCGTTTTTTCGGTGTTAGAGCGGAAGTCGCCGCCCATCAATACAGTTACTTTCTTAGGTTGTTCGCCTGCTTTGAGGGTGTAAATTTCACCGTTCCATGTGAAGCAAAGCAAGTCATTGGCAGTGCGGGTCAGGTGGCGCACAGGGTGGTCTTTGAACTGCGTGAGTTGCTGCTCGCCTGCGCCGTTTACGCCAACTTTGAAAATATTTTGCACACCGTTTTTCTCACTCAAGTAGTAGATAGACTGGTCGTCGGCGCTGAATTTCGGCTCGCGGTCTTCGCCTTCAAAGCCTGAAATTTTGCGGTATTGCTTCGCTGTCATGTCGTACAGCCAGATGTCGCGGGTTACAGACGAAGTATGACGCTTGCGCCAGGCATCTTCGTAGCCTTTGCGGTCTTGAAATACGATTTGGTTGCCTTTTGAATTGAAGTGTACCTGCTCGGTTCCTGCGGCGTTCATCATCACGCTGCGACCACCTTTAACAGGCACGCTGTACAATTTCAAAAACAAGGTGCGGTTAGGAAAACGCACGCTATTGCTGGGGTCATTGCGCTGCGTACCAAATACAACACTCTGATTATCAGTTGTAAAATCATATGGATAATCGTTGGCAGAGTGGAAAGTCAGGCGTTTTGCCTGTCCGCCTTCGGCAGGCATTACAAATATGTCAAAATTGCCGTGGCGGTCGCTGGCAAAAGCAATTTGCTTGCCGTCGCGACTCCATACCGGCATCGTATTGTGTGCATCGTGAATGGTGAGCGGTACGGCAACACCGCCCGCTGCGGGAACTTTGAACAAATCGCCTTTGTAACTGAATACAATCGTTTGTCCATCGGGTGAAATAGCGGGATAGCGCATCCATAGCGCCTCTTCTTGTTGTGCATGTGTGGCAAAGGCATACAACCCAAAAACCAGCAATAGCAGGTTTCCCATGCGGTAAAAGCGAGATTTCATAATAAGACAGGTGAGTGAGGGGAACTAACTGAATCAATACAAAAAAGCAGGTCGCATAGGTTGACGGGCGAAATTTAGTCTTTTTATCGTTATCTTTCGCTTTCATCACTTTTTACAACTTCATGCCAGATGCAATTTTGCCTCTTGTAGATATTGGCGCATTAGTCAAAACAGCCGTTCAGGCAGGGCAGATTATCATGCAGCATTACCGAAGCAGTACGCTGGGTATTTTCTGCAAATCTGATCATTCGCCTGTTACCGATGCCGACCACGAGGCGCACCGCTTTATCTCTGAACAGCTTCGCCAAATGACTCCCGACTTCCCGATTGTATCGGAAGAAGGTGACAATTTTTCCTACCAGACAAGAAAAAACTGGGACACCTTTTGGATGGTAGATCCATTGGACGGCACGCAGGAGTTCATCGGGCAAACTGGGCATTTTGCAGTCTGCATCGCGTTGATTCACAGGAATTACCCGCTAATGAGTGCAGTTTACCTGCCTGCTATGCAGGAGTTGTTCTTTGCCGATGGCAAACATGCCTTTAAAACGCTGCCCAATGGTACGGTTAGCCGTTTGATATTGCCTAAAGCTCCGCCACAGGCTCCGTGGCGGGCGGTTTGCAGCAAAGGTAAAATGCCGGAACGCGACCGCATGTTTTTACAGCAGTTAGGCATCCAACACGCCGAGCCGATGGGCAGCGCTCTGAAATACTGCGCCCTTGCCGAAGGAGCGGCAGACATTTTCTTTCGCACACGCGGCAACAGCGAGTGGGACTCTGCCGCAGGTCAGGCGGTGATAGAGCAAGCAGGAGGGCACGTGCTTGACTTGCAAGGTCAGCGATTTGCCTACAACAAGGAATCGCTCCTCAATCCGCCCTTCATCTGTCTTGGCTTTTCCAACCAAGAACTGATTATGCCTGCTTTGCGAGCGGCAGGCGCACAATAAAGGTTGTCCCTTTGCCCAAAGCACGGGAAACGCTGATAGATTCGCCGTTCTTCTGCGCCATTTCGTAGGAAAGTTGTAGCCCCAGCCCTGCGCCTTTTTCGCCACCTGTACCGTAGGTAGTCGCGTGGGCGTTTATTTCCTACTGCTGCGGGATGGGGTAAAACTTACAGATGCAATAAGCCAAAAACCAGTTCGCGTAAGATATCGCCGTCCTCCATCGTGCTTTCGATGCCTTTGGCGCGGCAATCGGCTCGGTAGATCATGTGAATGGCATGTACGGCTTTGTCGCGGGTGTAAATGCGTGCTGCAGCTATGTAATCCTCTGCAAAATAGGGATTTACGCCCAGCAGCGAAGCAATTGCCGGCTTGCTCTTGTCCTGACTTTCATTGACCAGCAAAATCTTTGTGAAATAATTGAATAGCAGCGCAATCACGGGAATAGCAGGGTTATTTTTCGGATTGGCGGCAAAGTAGCTGACAATGCGATTGGCTTTCAGGATGTCGCGGCGGGCAATAGCATTTTGCAGTTCAAATGAATTGTACTCTTTGCTGATCCCTACGTAACGGGCAACCTCCTCATCGGTAATTATGGTGTTTTTATCTGTAAAGTTGATAAGCAGTTTGTCTATCTCGTTGGCCATACGCGAGAGGTCGTTGCCAATGAACTCGGCAAGCATTGCATGGGCTTTGTCTGTGGACTGAAAGCCTTTGGCAGCAAAATACTTCTTTACCCAGCCTGCCAACTGGTTTTCATAGAGTTTTTTAGTTTCTACTACAACCGCATTTTTTGCTAACGCTTTGGCGAGTTGTGTGCGGGCATCTAATTTTTTGTATTTGTAGCAAAACATCAGCAGAGTAGAGGGCACCGGCTTTTCTACATAGCGCAGCAGCATTTCTTTGGCTTTGTCGCTGTTCCAATCGCTCATGTCTTGGGCCTCTTTAACCAGCACCACCTGCCGCTGTGCCATGACCGGAAATCGGCGGGCAGCATTAAGAATACCCTGCATGTTGGAGTCTCTGCCATAAATAACTGTTAGGTTGAAACCTTTCTCACCCGGATTGAGCAGCTCATTTTCAACAAAATCGGATAGCAGATCTATATAATAAGGCTCTTCGCCCTGCAAAAAGTAGATAGGGGCTATCTTTCCCGCTTTGAGATCTTTTAGTACGCCTTCAGCGTCAGACATGGATTATCTTTTAGGTAACGCCGACAAATTTACCACATATCCGAAACTTGCAATAATCTCCACTTTACCCGTCAGGTCGCAACTGCCGTGATGGATCTTTACCTTGCCCGTGCCGTAGTGGTACAGGTTGATGGTACGCCACTCGCCTGAGGTAGTTTCCAACAGCAACTTGATATTTACTCTTCCTCCCGCAGGAGACCAAACAAAGCCTGTCTCGTAGTAAGGCACATGGTTGCAATTAGGATTGGTTTTGGTAGTGGTAATGACAAATTCGGGAGTTTGCGTTTCAAGTACTTCTTTGTGTTTGATGTAAATGTCCTCGAGTGTAGGGAAGTAAAAATCTCTGTCGTCTGCGTACTTGGCATATGCGTAGTGGTTGCCGGTGTAATCGCATCCGAACAGATTAAGCTTTACGTTGATTGTTCCCGGCGGATAACTCTTGCGAATGATTTCAAATGCTCCATTGGTTTTCTCGATGTACAAAGCAACTTGTATTTGTCTGTTTCTGTCAATTGCATTGATATAACCCTGTTCAAATAAAATACCGACTCCCTCCTTACATCCACTCACCTCTTTGATGCTTGTTATCCGAAACTTAGGCAGATTTGTCCTCGCATAGCCAACACCGTTCAAGCAAAACAGCAACAAAATTCCAACAAGTAGCTTCATTCAGATATTTATAGGCGTAACTTTACAAGTAGAAGTCATCAAAGTTATTTCATTTAACGTAAACGACGCAAATATTACATCGAATTTATAATCTTCCTGTATGAAAAATGCCACATTCTTTGCACCTGAAGCCACACATCAGTTTTCAAAACTATTTTTACAATATGTTGCTCAGGATGCTGCCTTAACACCTTTTATTGGCAAATGGCATTCAAAATCGGCGTTTGGCGAGCAGGTAGCCCTCAAGCAGGCACATTTTGATACATCGCACCGCAAAATATTACACGAATCAGTAGCGCGTCAGTATACACAAGGTAAATGCTCTGCACCTGCTACCTTAGATTTACTGACAGAACCAACTACTTTTACTGTAACAACAGGACACCAACTCAATATCTTTACCGGTCCGCTCTACTTCCACTACAAGATAATCACCGTTATCAATGCAGCCAAGCAACTAAAAGCCTATTACCCTCAGTATGATTTTGTGCCTGTATATTGGATGGCAAGCGAAGATCACGATGCAGATGAAATCAGCCATTTCAGGCTTTTCGGCAAAAAATATACATGGCATACTACCGAAAAAGGTGCAGTAGGCAGGTTCAATCCGAGTGGGCTGGTGGAAGTTGCACGACAAGCCCCCGAAATGCATCATATTTTTACCGATGCATATGCTAACAGCGCGACACTTGCAGATGCTACGCGAAAAATTGTACATTATTTCTATGGCGACGACGGGCTTGTAGTCATAGACGGCGACGACAGCGCGCTCAAGCGACTATTTATACCTGCACTGCACAAAGAAATCAGCGAGCAGGCATCTTTTCGGGCAGTCAAGCAAACTACAGCAGCACTCACTGCTTTAGGATACAAGGCACAGGTTACACCGCGCGAGATCAACCTATTCTATCTCGATGAGCAATTGCGCGAACGGATCGCGATTGAGCCACAAGGCAACCAGTCCCTGTTTCGAGTACTCAATACCAACTTGCGTTTTACAACAGCAGAACTGCTGCAATTAGCCGAACAGCACCCTGAAAAGTTTAGCCCCAATGTTATCATGCGCCCGCTTTATCAGGAGATGATTTTACCTAACCTTAGCTATACAGGCGGACCGGGCGAGCTTGCCTACTGGCTTCAACTGAAAGGTATGTTTGAAACTTTTCAGGTGCCGATGCCCCTACTGCTGCCGCGCAACTTCGCCCTGCTGCTCAACAACATCCATCAGAATAGGCTTGAAAAAGTCGGATTTACAATTGCTGATCTGTTTGCACCGGAGACAGAAAACAGACAAAAAATTATCCTGCGCGAACAAAACCACTACACCCACATTCGCCAGGAAATCGAAGCAATTGCCGAACAGTTCGATCTGATCATTGAAAAAGCTACGCACACAGATGCAACCTTGCAAAAAATGGCAGAAGCGCAGAAGGTGCTGACGCAAAAAAAACTTTTGCACATCGCAGGCAGGATTCGCAAGGCACAGGAACGCAAGCACGAGGCCGCTATTCGCCAGTGGACATGGCTGCGCGAGGAGCTATTTCCCGCCGGCGGACTGCAAGAGCGCTCGGAAAACTTTCTGACTTTTCTGCTCAATGACCTGAACTTGCTGGATAAACTCAAAGCTACATTCGATCCGTTTGACAGTCGCTTTGTGGTTATTAGTCTGTAGAAAGAATTAATTTCTAAACCAGAGAAAGCACGCAGATTGGGCAGATAACGAAGAAAAACGCGGTTTCTAATCTATAAAAATCCGTGAAAATCGGCGTAATCTGCACTTATCAGCGCGCTCAAAATTTGTGGGACTTACACAGACACTACTTCTTCAAACCGATTTCGCGCAGGCGCTCGTTGAGGAACTCACCTGCAGTTATATCAGGATATGCCTTAGGGTTTGCCTCGTCAATGCAGTTTGGCAAACAAGCCAAACTCATCTCAGAACGCGGATGCATGAAAAACGGAATAGAGAAGCGCGAAGTACCCATTTTCTCGCGTGGAGGGTTCACTACGCGGTGAATGGTTGATTTGAGGCGGTTGTTAGTATGGCGCTCTAACATATCGCCAACATTGACCACTATCTGCTCGGGCAGCGCTGTAATCGGAATCCACCGACCATCGCGGCGCAATACCTGTAAACCTTCTGCACTTGCACCCATCAGCAGCGTAATCAGGTTAATATCCCCATGAGCAGCAGCACGGACTGCATCAGGGGGCAGCGCATCGGGGTTTTCGATCGGGAAGTAGTGGATAGCGCGAAGGATGCTGTTGCCAAACTTGACTTTATCATCAAAGTAATTTTCGTCAAGACCCAAATAGAGCGCAGCAGCACGCAGCAGTTGCACGCCCGCTTGTTCCAGCGTGCGATAAGCCGCCAAAGACAATGTTCTGAATTCAGGTACTTCCGCATCCGGAAAAACATTGTCGGGATATTCCGCCTTTACAGGATCGTTAGGATCAGTTACTTCCTGACCTATGTGATAAAACTCTTTCAAATCGGGAACGGTATGTCCTTTTGCCTGCTCTTTGCCCTTGCCAATGTATCCGCGCTGACCCGCAATTTCAGGGATTTCGTACTTCTTCTTCACCTCGTCCGGCATGAGAAAAAACTTCTTCACCGATTCGTATAACTTTTCAGTAATTTCATCGCTTAGCCCATGATTTTTGACAGCTACAAAGCCAATATTTGTCCATGCATCGCCCAAATTCTTCACAAAACGAGCCTTGCGCTCAGGATCGCCGCTGGTAAAGTCTGCCAGATCTAAGGAAGGAACTTCATCGTACAAAATCTCGCTCATTGTTTATCGGGTAATTTTAAGGTTTGTAAAAAAACAGCAGGCAAAAGTAGTAACTATCAGTTAATCGCGGGCTAAAATATAGCTTAAACAATTGTTGTATGTACAAATATTGTGAATATATTTGCACGAGAAATATATGTTACAACATCTAAATCTTTTCGCAAATATGGCACAATGGGTAATTGACACTTCACACAGCGAAATCCAGTTCAAGGTAAAACACCTGATGATCTCAACGGTAACAGGCTCTTTTGGTACTTTCTCGGGTAATGTTATTACTCAAGGCGACGAAGACTTCACCAATGCGCAAATTTCTTTTACTGCTGCTACTGCTTCCATCACCACAGGTCAGGCAGATCGCGATAATCACCTGCGTTCAGCGGACTTTTTCGATGCAGAGCGGTTTCCCGAAATAGTTTTTACTTCTTCTGCTATGAAAAAAACAGGAGGCAACAACTTCGAGCTGACCGGAACGCTTTCTATGCATGGCATAAGCAAAGAGGTTACTTTGAATGCTGAGTTTTTGGGTATTAACAAAGATCCTTGGGGTAACATTAAAGCCGGATTCGAGCTAACAGGCAAAGTAAACCGCAAAGATTTTGGTCTGAACTGGAATGCAGCCTTAGAGACAGGTGGCGTACTGGTAGGGGAAGAAGTAAAATTAATTGCCAACGTGCAGTTAGCACGTCAGTAAGTAGTTGAAGTAGGATAGATTGGAAAAGCCGCCTCAGTTTTGGGACGGCTTTTTTGCGTAAAAAAAGGCTACATTTTTAGGATAGGCTCAGCTCTTGCTTAAACCGCAACAGCAGTTCTACATCTTTCAGCCCCGGAGCAATTTCAAAACGACTGTTTACGTCTATAGCATACAACATAGGCAGTTGCAACTCATTGATCGCTGTAGCCTGCTCGATTCCGATTCCGCCGCTGAGGAAAAAAGGCTTTGGCGAAGCATAGTTTTGCAGCAATTCCCAGTTGAAAGTAACGCCGTTGCCGCCATGATTCTTACCTTGCGTATCGAACAGAAAGAAATCTACTGCCTGCTCGTAAGTTGCCAACCGGACAAAATCAAAAGTTTGACCAACAGCAAAGGCCTTAATTACGGGCAACCCTGTTTGCAATCGCATCTCATAGCAGAAATCGGGAGCTTCGTTGCCGTGCAGTTGTAGCAATTGCAGCCCGTAGTCTGCGGCGGCGCGGCTGATTTCGGCTGCCGACTGATTGACAAAAACTCCTACTTTTTTTGTACCCGAAGGAAATACAGGCAAGTCTTCAGGCGGCAGTTCGCCCATAAACCGCGATGATCCGCGATAGAATATCAAGCCTGCATAATCGGGTTGTACTTTGTCAAGAATTGCCGCTATGTTAGCAGGGTCTTTCAGACCGCATATTTTCCATTGCATAACTTTTCTATTTTTATTGCTCCGCACCGGCCACTAACTTGCGGACACATAGCCAAAGATACACCGCTATTTACGATGAAAAACTTTACTGTTAAAACCCGCTACAAAAAACTGCTTGCAGACACAGTTACTCCCGTAAGCATCTACTTTCGCTTGCGCGACAAGTTCATTAATACGCTACTGCTGGAAAGCTCTGATTATCACGGCAATGAAAATGCTTTTACCTACATCTGCTGCGAACCTGTGGCAGCATTTCAGGTGGCAGATGGTCAAATGCACATCCAGATGCCCGATGGCAGCGCGGAAAATCATACCGTTAATGCAGAAAATTCGGTAGTAGATGCACTGAACCGCTTTGCTAAGTCTTTTCAACCTGCCTCTCTGCTGTCTGAAAAGTTCATCAGCAACGGTATTTTTGGCTATATGGCATACGACGCAGTAAAGTATTTTGAAGATATTACGCTGCCCGCCAAGTCAAAAGAAGGCTTTGAAGAGCGCATTCCCGACATTTATTACCAAGTTTTCCGCTATATCATCGCCATCAACCACTTCAACGAAGAGTTGTATATTTTTGAGCATCAATATGGCGATGAGCAGCTCGCCGAAGATGGTATTGCACAAATTGAAGGTATTATCTGCAATAAAAACTTTGCAGCCTACCAGTTTGAGCCTGTGGGCAGCGAGCGCTCCAACTTCACCGACGAAGAGTTCCTGCAAATCATTGCCAAAGGCAAAGAACACTGCCAAGCAGGCGATGTGTTCCAGATTGTACTGTCGCGGCGTTTTGCGCAAAATTTCCGAGGCGATGAGTTCAACGTCTATCGCGCACTGCGCGCGATCAATCCTTCGCCCTATCTGTTTTACTTTGACTACGGTAATTTCAAGATTTTCGGCTCTTCGCCTGAGGCGCAGTTGGTCATCAAAGGTGGCAAGGCAGTGATTTATCCGATTGCGGGGACGTTTCGCCGTACCGGCAACGACTTGCAGGATGCAGCTGCCGCACAACGACTCATGGAAGACCCCAAAGAAAATGCCGAGCATATCATGCTAGTAGATTTGGCGCGCAACGATCTAAGCAAACATTGCGAGGAGGTAAACGTAGCCACTTTTAAGGAAGTGCAGTATTTCTCACACGTTATTCACTTGGTTTCTAAAGTAGAGGGCAAACTCACCGATCCAGAAAAAGCCATTCAGATTGTGGCAGATACCTTCCCTGCGGGAACGCTTTCAGGTGCGCCCAAGTACCGCGCCATGCAACTCATCAATCAATACGAAACCATTAGCCGTAGCTACTACGGCGGCTGCATCGGCTTTATGGGCTTCAACGGCGACTTCAATCAGGCAATTATGATTCGTTCGTTTCTAAGCATCGGCAATACGCTGCACTATCAGGCAGGCGCAGGCGTGGTGTTCAAATCGGACAACAACAGCGAACTAGAAGAGGTAAACAACAAACTACGGGCCCTGCGCACTGCGCTGCAATTAGCAACGGGTTTTGAAAATTAGGTTAACTTTTAGAACGCAACTGCTATTTTAGAAAGAATTTGCGCCGTAACATCAGTTTGCAGCCACCACATGATCCAGTCAAAAATCATCAGCCATGCGCCTTGCAGGATGATGGCTTTGCCGAAGCCTTCCCAGCGAAGGCTGTTGCGGTCGTTGCGGCGAGCGCGTTCGATCAGGTACAAGCCTCCCATAATGTAGGCTACATCTAAGGCAGCATTGAACAGGTAAATCTTTTCGATACTGTACTGTTCGACAATAGATTCCCGAATATTCATCAGGCTGACCCCTGTTTGTATAGCCCCCCAGTAGCCGCCTGCAGCCAGCACAATATTAACAAAGTTCCAGTAGGCATTCATTTGCCAGAAGTAGCGGCTTGCGCCTTTGTTGCGGCGGGCTTTCCAAAAGCCAATGACGATGTTAAAAAATGCCCATGTTCCCAACAGCATCATGCCTTGCTGGTTGAGGTTGAGCCGCGCCAGATTGAGCGTTACGAGAGAGTCAAGTAGTAGCATCAATGATTGTAAAGTCTTTTTGAACGTATAGTAGTGCTTCTCTAACTCGATAGCTGCCGCTGATATTGCACATCTGACACATTTTAGCGGTGTAACATACTGTCAGATGTGCTCAATTTATATCAGTGGCGGATCCTGCCTAATAAGAATCAGCTGAAAGAAATTACACCAATGCTTCTTTATCTTGTGCGATGGTGATGATTTCGCCGTCGGTCAGGCGGGTAGTCAATCCTTGCGTTTTTGGCATTTCGTAGTGGAAGAAATATTTCATTGCTTGCAGCTTGCTTTCATAGAAGGCTGTTTCGTCTTCGCTCAATCCGCCTATAACCAGCGCTTGATGAGCGGCAATGCCTTGTTTGAGCCACTGCCAGCCAATGGCGTTGAGGCTGAACAGTTCCATGTACAGCGTCGCATCGGCAAGGAACAATTCCGCATCGCCTTTTTGTGCGATTCCCATCAGATGGGCGGTAACTTTTTGTAGGTTGCGCATTTGGCTTTCCAAAATGCCCGCATATTTTTTCAGGCTGTCGTAAGCAGCCGCTTCCTGAATGGTTTTGGCAACGGTTTGCATGTACAGCGCGCCTGCCTTGCCGTTTTGCATGGTCAGTTTGCGACCCAGCAAATCCAGCGACTGAATGGCGGTAGTGCCTTCGTAAATAGCGGTGATGCGAATATCTCGGTAGAGCTGCTCTAAGGGGAAGTCTTTACAGAAGCCGTAGCCGCCCAAACATTGCAGACCCGCGCTCACAGAAGCGATGCCCGCCTCAGATGGATAGGTTTTTGCAACTGGCGTGAGCAGTTCGAGCATCAGCAGGTTGTTGGCTTTTTCTTCGCCTTCGGTAATGTGCGCCAAATCGGCATATTTAGCCGTTTCCATCAATAAGCTAAGCGAACCTTCCACTACCGCTTTTTGGAACAGCAAGAGGCGCTTCACATCCGGATGATTGATAATCAGCGTCGGCGGATTGAGCGGGTTTTTCTCATTCAAACGGCGACCTTGCGGGCGCTCTTTGGCATATTCCAGCGAGGCGTGGTATGCGGCTGAGGCAATCGCCGCAGCGGTGATGCCTACCAAAATGCGGGCTTCGTTCATCATTTGGAACATGTAGGCAAGCCCTTTGTTGGGTTCGCCTACCAAGTAACCGTAGCAGTTGTCATTTTCGCCCATCATCAGGTGCATGGCAGGCGTGGCTTTCTGTCCCATTTTGTGGTAAATGCCTGCGGGCAGCACGTCGTTATCCACCAATGCGCCGTTTACGACGCGTTTTTTGGGTACGACGAACAGCGAAATGCCTTTCGTACCGGCAGGCGCGCCTTTGATACGCGCCAGCAGCAGGTGAACAACGTTATCCAGCACATCCAAATCGCCGGCAGAGATGAAAATTTTCTGTCCCTTGATTTTGTACATGCCGTCTGGGGTTGGTTCGGCAGTCGTTACGATGTCGGAAAGGGAACTGCCGGCTTGCGGTTCGGTGAGCGCCATTGTGCCTTGCCACTCGCCCGAGTACATGCGTTCCATATAGGTTTGTTTCAGGTAGTCGCTGCCGAAAGTGCGAATCAGGTTAGCTGCGCCTGCGGTTAGCCCCGTGAAAGGCATGGCGCTGTTGTTAGCCGCCTGAAAAATGAACTGCCCCAATGCGTTGATAGATTCGGGCAATTGCATGCCGCCTTCGTCTAAAGGAACGGTTGCGTTAACCCAACCGCCCTCTGCCAACGCCTTAATAATGTTCTTCACTTCGGGATGTACCTTTACTACGCCGTCTTTCAGCTCGGGTTCGTTGCGATCCATATCGGCGAAGTAGGGGAACAGGTGCGTGTCTGCCAGCTGAAAGGCAGCATCTATCATCATATCGAAAGACTCGCGGTCGTGGTGCGCAAAGTATGGGTGTTTTGTCAGCGCTGATAAATCGTGTACCTCATGCGTCAAAAACTTCGCATTTCGGTTGCTCGCATAGTGTTTAGCCATAGTTTTCCCGTTTTTCCAAAATAGTATGCATACATAACAAATGTAAGGAAAGCGATTGGGAAAAACTATAAATGGTGCATTAAAATTATAGCGCATAATAACCAACCGCTTCCTTGTAATCTTTGTTACTTTTGCATATGATTCACTACAAATCTTTTGTTTTAGACAACGGTTTGCGGGTATTGGTACACGAAGACCATTTTGTGCCGACCGTGGCCATCAATCTGTTGTACGATGTCGGCTCGCGCGATGAGCGACCCAATAAAACCGGATTTGCGCACTTGTTTGAGCATCTGATGTTTGGCGGCTCTGTCCATATTCCGCAATACGATGAGCCGCTGCAAAGAGCCGGGGGCGAATGCAACGCCTTCACCAGCGCCGATATTACCAATTATTATATCACGCTGCCCGCACAAAATATTGAAACAGGCTTTTGGTTAGAATCTGACCGCATGTTGTCGCTTAGCTTCAAGCCCGAAGTGTTGGAAGTGCAGCGCAAGGTGGTCATTGAAGAATACAAACAGCGCTACTTGAACCAGCCTTACGGCGACGTTTGGCTGCGCCTGCGCCCAATGGCGTACAAGGTGCATCCTTACCAATGGGCAACCATCGGGAAGGATATTTCGCACATAGAAAACGCCACGATGGACGATGTGAAGGAGTTTTTTTTCAATTATTACCGTCCGAATAACGCAATTTTGGTAGTGGCTGGAAACATTACGACCGAACAAGTCAAACGCCTTGCCGATAAGTGGTTTGGTCCTATTCCTTCGGGCAATGTGCCTATGCGGCAACTGCCCCGCGAACCCCAACAGACCGAAGCCCGCAGCGAACACGTGGAAGCGGACGTTCCCGTGAGCGCACTTTACAAGGTTTGGCACATGTGCGAGCGTCTTGCGCCAGAGTACTATGCAACCGACCTTTTGAGCGATGTTTTAGGAAGAGGCAAATCTTCGCGGCTGTATAGCCGCTTAGTTGAAGAGCAGCGCCTGCTTACTTCGGCAAGCGCCAGCATCTTGGGCAGCATAGATAATGGTTTGCTTACTGTTTCGGCTAAAACTGCCGAAGGCGTGAGTCTGGAGCAAGCAGAGGAGGCAATCAATCAAATTATTACCGAATTGCAATCCGATTTGCTTGCCGAAGAGGAACTGCAAAAAGTAAAAAATCAAGCGGAATCCACATTGATTTTCGGTGAAATGGAGGTTTTGAATCGGGCGATGGGATTGGCTTATTCAACCGCGCTGGGCAACCCCGACCTGATTAATCAGGAAGCTGATAAAATACAGACTGTTACAACTGCTGACATCCGCCAAATGGCACGAGAAGTACTGCGCCCCGATAATTGTTCAACTTTGTATTATCATGCTAAAATCAGTTGATTTTGGCTTGGCAATTGCAATACCTTCACCATGCAACTAATTCGATTACGATTATGAAAAGATTCAATTTGTTTAGTTTACTCGCGCTTTTATTTTTTTGCACCGCCTGCCCTTACCAATCGTCTGTACCGGTAGATGAGCCTAATCAGGCGGTTAAGGAAGAATTTTTAGGCAAATGGAAAGTAGATGTTGCCGCCAAAGACTTTTATGAGGTTACAAAAGTAGATGAAAACATTTACCAAATTGTGGAACATACGCATAAAATAGAAGGCGCAGTTGAACGCAAAACTTATGTGGCGCATACATCGGCCGTTGGCAACATGACTTTTCTCAATGTGAAAATGACCCGTCAGGGTACAAATTCCATTCCCAACGCCGATTTTCTGATTTTTAAAATGAAATCCGTCAGCGGAGATAAAATCATGCTTCTGCCTGTTACTGAGAATGTGCGCGAAAAATTTGATAATTCAGCGGATTTAAGAAAATTTATTGAAGCAAATGATGCGTTGAGTTTCTTCTACGAAAAAGAAACGGTTTACACAAAAGTAAATTAAAAGGCTTTACCCGCCTACGTATGCCAAAGCGCCTTGAACTGTTCAGGGCGCTTTTTATTTGAAATAGCGCTTGTAAATGGGCTTCCGATACAAAAACTGTAAGTATAACGCAGGAAAAAGCAGCCAACTAAGTGCCTTTATGGGGGCTTCAAAGGTAATATCGTCTATGATACGCGTACCGTTAGGCGTTGCCTGTAGCAAATGTTTATGCCGCCAGTAGCCCAGAAAGAAGGGCAGTTTGATTCCCGCATCTACAAAATAGATTTCATTGTTTGCATCTGCCTGCTCAATAATTTTGCTAATCCAAAACTGTTTGAAAAGTAAAAAGTTAAGTTCTATATGTACCTCATCATTTTTCAAAGAGCCGTCGAAGCGCAGCAACTTGATGGGTGGAAAGGGCGGCGCAAGCGCCTGAAAAAGATTTTCATTGAAATTATCCCAAACCTTTTGCAGGTTGGCGCTTACTTCTGTGACTATAACGAATCGCATAATTTCTAAAAACAGGTTTTTATCCATAACATTTTTTTTGCAATTCGGTTTTAATTTTTAATATTGCGTACTATCCCCAAAATTTAAACGTGTGAATGTATGAAAACTATCACCATTACGCCGGAAATGTATCCGGTTATCATAAAAGCCTACGAGGAGAAAAAAGCCAAGTTGCAAGAACAGATCAAGGCGCTGCAAAATCAGTTAAAAGAAATTGATGCGGAAATCAGCGAACTCAGCAGCGAACTGAAAAAAAAGCCTGAAATAGTAGGAAAAGGTAGTAAAAAGCGCACGGCAAAAGCCGCAACCACCAAGCGTAAATCATCGGGTGTATATCTGAAATTAGACTATGAAGGTTTGGTACTCCAAGCATTGAAAGAAGCGTCAGAGGCACTCGAAATAGCTGATATTCAAGCAAAAATCATGGAAAGTCAGGGCTTAGATGAAAGCTATGCACAAAAGGTGGGAGCCAACGTATATCGCATTTTGTCAGGACTCAAAAAGCAAGAAAAAGTTGCTTCGGAAAAAGTAGAAGGTTCCAGAAAAGTTCTTTACAAACTGCTTTAATATTCAATTTTACAGGTATGAGTCATCCCGTTTTAGAACGCTGATTACACAGATTATTACGTGTTCTTCATTAGAAAAAATCCGCGTTATTTCGTGTAACCTGTTTGTATCCGTATTCTATCGGAATGACTCATATGCGAATTATTTCAATCTCAATGTTATCGTTGTGAAATAACTTTTCTGTTCGCTCCGGACGGGCATCGGTAATGAATACTTGTCCGAATCTTCCGCCCGACATTAACAACATCAGTTGCTTGATCCGCTCGTCATCTAACTTATCGAAGATGTCGTCTAACAGCAGCAGTGGTTTGATGCCTGTCTGTTGCGTTAGGATTTCAAATTGTGCCAACCTCAAGGCAATTGTATAAGATTTTTGCTGCCCCTGAGAGGCAAAATTTTTAAGTGGATTATTGCTGATTTCAAAAATAAAATCATCGCGATGGATGCCTTGAGAGGTGTATTGTAAGGCTAAATCTTTCGACTGATTTTGTTTCATAAGCACTGTGAAAGAGGGCGTTTCAGCAAGCGAAGACCGGTAAGTCAAAGTAACTTCTTCATTGGACTGGCTAATGAAACGATAGTTTTCTAAAAAGATAGGTACAAATTTTTCTATAAACTTCATGCGCTCGTCGGCAATGAAATGCGCAGGCGAGGCAAGTTGTTCGTCGTAAATTTCTAACATAGAAACGTCTTGCTTTCTCTCAGCAATTTGTTTGAGCAAGCTATTGCGCTGTTGCAGCAGCCTGTTGTAGCGCATGAGTTGCTCTAAGTAAACCTTACTGAGCTGGCAGAGGATGTTATCAAAAAAGCGGCGGCGCAGTTCGCTGCCCTCGCGCACAAGGTCGCTGTCGTTTGGTGTAATGAGCACACAGGGAAACTTACCTACGTGCTCGCTGATCTTCGTATAAGCCTTTTTGTTGAGTTTTAAAATCTTGCCTCGCTCGCGGCTGAAACTCAACTGTAAATGCATAGGAATATCCTCGTGTTCGATCGTACTTTCTATGATAAAAAAACTTTCACCAAATTTCCAGTTTGCCTGATCTGTATTTTGAAATGCACTTTTTGTCATGCACAAATAATAAATGGCATCGAGTAGATTTGTTTTTCCTACTCCATTTTTCCCTACAATTCCATTAATGCCGGCTGAAAAAGTAAAAGTTGCTTCTCCGTAGTTTTTAAAATTGCGCAGTTGTAATTTGCTCAGGTGCATTTTAGAATTTTTATTTATTGCCAGCCAGTGAAACTAACAGTCCTTCGCGCAGAGAGGCAGAAACTACGCGAATCTTTTCCAACTGAAACGAGCGTACAATAAAATATACAATACAAGAGCCGGTAACTATCAAGTCTTTTCTCTCAGCCTTCATGCCGGGCATTTCGCCGCGCTCGATTCTATTTTTGAGCAGTAATTTTTTGTGAATATTGTAATATTCCTCTATCGGCAACTGATATTCCGGCTGTTTTTTATCGTAAGTCATACCGTTCACGCTTGCGTACAGTCTGTACAGGGTACTGAACGAACCGGAAGATCCTATAAGTACTTTGGGTTTATACAGTTGTATTGCATCGGCTAAGGGCTGCAAAGTGCGGGAAAGGTACTGGTTCAACGCCACTACGTTGTCTGCAGGGATTGGATCTATGGTGTGGAAACGGTAGAACAAACGCTGTACGCCTATTTCAAAACTTCCTTTCCAGAAAATCTGCTCGCCGTTGCAAATCACAAACTCTACGCTGCCGCCGCCAATGTCGGTAATGAGCGAAAGTTCATCAATCGGGATTGTAGCGCGGATGCCTTCGTAGATCAGCTCGGCTTCGCGTTCGCCGTTAATTACCTCTACCTGAATGCCCGTTGCCTCGACAATGCGTTTGACTAACATTTCCCCGTTTTTGGCGTTGCGGACTGCGCTGGTAGCGGCTGCACCAACTTTTTCACAGTTGTGTTCCCTGATGACTGCCTGAAAATCGCGCATGGCGTTCAGCGCTCGCTCCATAGCTTCAGGGATAATCAACTCCTCGTTGATGCCGCCTTCGCCCAGCCGTACAAAACGATCTTCTTTCACTAAAATATTCAGTTTTCCCTCAGCAGTCCGCTCTGCTACTAACAAGTGAAATTGATTAGTTCCTAAATCTATCGCTGCAATTTTCATGTTTTAGTTGGACGTTAGTCGCGTTCGATGCCGCTATCAAAAATACTTTGTTCTATTACAGTACCACTCTCGACAATAGCTCTGCCGATACAGCTTGGGATTTGGCAGTAGGCTACCTGCTCGGCACTGCGGTACACAAGTCCGATATTGGGCGCATAAATTTCCATGCGCTTATCCTTGCCGACGAGCGTTGAATCGTTGCGCTGCAAAACCGTCAGCGTCTGGTCGTAAGATCTGCCGTCGAAGATGCGGCGCGTCCCAATATCGGTAATGCGGTAATTTTCGCGGCTGAGCGTATTAAACTGGTTGCCATTCCATGTTAGGCCTACCCGCACAGGAAAAACGAGCCGCAAAAAAGGCACATTTTCTTCGGTTCGCATCGCAAAGGTAGGGGTCTTGCGCACCGTCCATACATTGATAATCTCCCAGTTGGCGCGTCCGTTGGCGCGGCGATAGCGCACCAACCGCCATGCTTCATCGCCAGCAGGGGTTATGTAGCGTTCGCTTACTACCTCTTTGAGCTGAAATGTGATTATCTCGGGCGGCTGATTGAGGCGAAAGGTAGTTTGCCGCACATTGTACGATACGAAACGCCCTCTTTCTAATGGAAAATATTCGCTGCCTTCCTGCGGATTGAGCGGCTCTAAAGGTTGGGTATCGCATCCGGCTAAGCCTATTGCTAACACAAAAGCAGCCAGCAAATATTTGAAACGAAACATATTATTGCCTCCTTCAATTTTTTCACGATAATTAACACAAGATCCGTGGGTTAATTATTCTTAAATCCTCATCACGGGGAATTAAAAGTATGCAAATTTGTGCAGAGTACGGTAGATAAATTCAGATGAGGCGCATTATTTTAGTATTAACAATTTGTTTGAGTTACTTTTTTGGTGTTCCTCAGGTTTTTGCGATCCCGCCGGCTGCTGATGCTATAACTCCCGATATGGCTTGTATCCCTACAAACAACCCACAAGCAGCAACAGACAGTTTCCTGATCCGCAACGTATTTATAGACTGCAATAAACGCACGTTAGATCGCATTATTTTGCGCGAACTGGCTTACAAGGCAGGAGATAAAATTGCAAAAGACAACATCCACACTACACTTCAGAAAGAAGCCAATAAAATTTTCAATACCAATCTGTTTGTACTGGTAGAAGTTTTTTACTTTCCTGTAGCCAATGATACGATAGACCTCATTGTAGCAGTTACGGAAAAATGGTATTTGTACCCGATCCCGTATGTAGAGCTTGCCGATCGCAACTTCAATGAGTGGTGGCAGCAGCGCGGGCGCGATTTAGATCGCCTGATTTACGGTATCAAATTTTCGCAACAAAACGTGCGCGGCAGAAATGAACATCTCAAACTGACTTTTCAGTTGGGCTTTGTCCGCAAGTTTGAGTTGGAATATAACATCCCGTACATAGACAAAAAACAAACAACGGGTCTGAACTTCAGGTTTTTATACGACAATAATAAAAATCTGGCATATGGCACGGCTGATAATCAATTGATGTTTTTGCGCTCAGATGAGGTATTGCGCAGCCGCTTTACTGCCGATGTTGCGATTTTCAAACGGAGCCAGTTCTATAACACGCACTTTTTTGAGCTTCGCTACCACAACCACCGGATTGCTGATACAATTACACGGCTGAACCCCGAATATTTTCTGAATGGAGCAAACCGCCAGCGCTATTTCGAAATTGCGTATATTTTCAATCGAGACCTGCGCGATATGGCAAACTATCCGCTCAAAGGACGCTACCTGCAAATTACAGCGCTGCAAAAAGGGCTTAGTTCTTTTGATGACTTAAATCTGTTCGACTTCAAGCTCATCTATGCGCGGTTTCTGCAATTAGCTAAACCACTCTATTTTTCGACCAGTTGGCGTGGTCAGATGATTTTTCCGCTCCGCGTCCCTTTTGCCGAGATGCGCGGTTTTGGCTACAGCGGTACATTTGTGCGCGGCTACGACCTGTATGTAGTAGATGGGCCGCGCTATGGCGTTTGGAAAAACACACTGCGTTGGCGTGTTTTTGCTAATGATCATTTTTTGCGCAACGTAATCCCGATGGAACAGTTCAAATCTATTCCCGTTGCGGTTTACCTGAAAACTTTTGCCGATGCAGGCTATGTAGACAATCCTTTTGTCAGCGTAGAAAACAAACGACTAACCAATCGCTGGCTGGCCGGAGCAGGCACAGGGTTAGACCTTGTGCTGTATAACTCTGCCGTACTGCGATTTGAGTATTCTCTGAACCGCGAAGGGGATCGCGGATTTTTCTTTAACCTGATGACCGATTTTTAGGCACAAGGCTATTGCATCATGTCAGCAAGGCGTTCGCCAATCATAGCGCCAATAGCAACACCCATACCGCCCATGCGCACACCAAGAAAAACTTGCGGCAGGGTAGGGTGTACCTCCAAAATTGGTTGCTTGTTTGGGCCAAAGGCCATAATACCTGCCCAACGCATATCTATTTTAAAATCTCTGTCGGGTAAAATGATTTGCCGTAATTTATCCTCGAGCAAACTCATAATGAGCGGCGTAACCGCAAAATCTGTAGTCGTTTCTGCTGCAAAATCAGCATTACGACCGCCGCCAAAAAGAACGCGGTTGCCCACGTTGCGGAAGTAATAGTAGCCTTCGTCCATGTGAAATGCTCCGCGAAAAGGCAAGTCGGGGATAGGCTCGGTGATCAGCACTTGCCCGCGCCCGGGACGTACGTCGCAGTCAGGAAATAGCTCACCGGTAAAGGCATTGGTGCATACAGCCACTTTTTCTGCCTGAAAATCAATATTTTGTGATGATGTATGCGCTGAAATGACAATTTTCTCTCCTTGTTCACGCAGTTCACGTACTTCACAACCTGTTAATAGGTGTACTCCTCGCTCTGCGACATATTGCCAAAGGCTTTTCATCATTTGCCCTGTGTGCAGTATTCCTTCTAAAGGATTGAAAACTAATGCTTTAATGTATTCAGGATGGAAGCCGAAATCGCGAATTTTATCATTGTGCAAAGTGAATATCTCTTGCTTGAATAACTTGAACAACTTGAAATTAATAGCTTCTAAATGTTCGAGACTATTCAACTCTTGTTCACCGATGAGTTCATACCCACCAACAGGCTCATAGCCAATACGCGCATCGCCGAGCCTTTGGCGCAGCCTCTGCAAGCCTTTCCAGCGCAGCTCCACCAGTGCAAGCATTTCATCTTCAGTCATGGTTTGCAAATCTGCCAGCAGTTCGGTCAGGCTGCCAAAGCAGGCAAAACCTGCATTTTTGGTGCTTGCGCCTGTGGGCAGCGCGCCGCGTTCAATCAGCAAAATGCGTTTGTCGGGCTGCTGCTCTGCCAGCGCTGCGGCCGTAGAAAGCCCGACAATTCCTCCTCCGATTACTGCGTAGTCATAATCGGTAAAAACAGTTTTTTCCCAAAAACTCAGCATATCAGTTTACATTATCTCCGCGCAAAGTTCGGAATCTTCGGCGAGCTTCGGTTGTGAAAACACTTCCTTTGCACTTGATCAGCACGTCTTGGTAGAGTTGCATCGCCATCTGTTTATCCTTAAGATTTTCTTCATAGATTTTACCCATGGTGAAGAAGGCATCATCAGCCAGAATATCGTCGGGATATTCTTCGGTAATTTTTTTGAGGCGTTCTATTGCTTGTCCGAATTGTCCGCGTTTGATATAAATATTTGCCTGTGCCCAGTAGATTTCATCAGTCAGCGAGTGTCCGGGGTAGGTGAGGAGCATCTTGTCGTAGCGGGCGAGTGCATCGTCAAACTTATTTTGGAATACGAGCAGTTCGATGGCTGCAAATTCGCGGAGGGTGGTTTCCGCAGTATCCAATTCCAAGTTATCGCCAATGAGCAGCGAGAGTTGCATCGCATCGTTGGCAATTTCGCGCGATGTAGCTTCTTTAAGTACGTCTAAGTATTCTTTTGCAAACTCAAAATCGCCTTTGAAATAGGAGAGGCGGGCATTGCGTAGTTTGGCCTGCTGCCCAATGTTGGTGTTTTTTTCGGCTTTCTCAACCTGTGCATAGAGGAGTGTACTTTCCCAGGGTTCGCCTTTGAGCAAATAAATATCACCCAGATCCAACTTAGCTTGGGCAATTAGACTGGTTTTCATCACAGGCGAGGTAGCTATTCGCTCTAAGATTGTGATGGCAGTATCTTTATTATCTAAGTAGAATGCGTGCAACAGTGCCATGCTGCGTGCAGCCTCGGCAGTAGATTCGCGCAAACCTACCTCGCTCAGCATACGCGCATATTCGTTAGCCAACTGTCTGATTTTCACCATATCCACCGGAAACGTATTTTTTACGACTTCCTCGCGCGACTTGATCAGCATCCGACGCGCTACAGGGTACAAATCGCCCGAAGGATAGCGTTCGATCATGTATTCAAAAATCTTGATTGCGCTCATAAAGTCTTTGTTTTCTATGGCAATCATGCCCAAGTCGTAAAGCCCCATACCCTCCAATTTTTTACGACGGTCAATCGCTTTTGCCTGCACAAGCGCTTTGTTGAAGTCTTTTAACTGGATGTAAAACCAGAGCATCATTTCGTTGTAAGCAATCTGATCGGGGTACTTTTGCAGGTAGCGCACCAGAATACCCTCCATCTTGGCGAAGGCATCCTCATCGCGCAGGCGGGATTGTAACACGCTCTGCACATAATCCAACTGGCGTTCGCCTTCGGTAAGCAGCTCCATGTACTCCTCGATCATCTTATCTATTTTGCCTGACAAGGAGTAGAGAAAGGCCATTTCATAGATAAACTTATCATTACCGTTTTTCCTGCCCATCATGTACAACTGTTCGGCATAGTCAAACAGATTGGCATTAATAAAATATCGAGCTGCATACTTTATTTGGTTATCATCCTTGCGGATCGCATTAATGAATGACTCAAAGTGTTTGTTTGCCTCCTCGCGTTTTCCCATAAGCCCCAGTACGACACCAAAATCTACATTGAATAGACCTTCCGTAGGATATGCCTTTACTTGTCTGCGCAAGTATTTTTCTGCCTCGTCTAATTGTTGCAGTTTCAGCAAGGCATCCAAATAGTTTTTATGAACCTCATATACATATTGTTTGTTGCGCACTAATTGGGCATAAATCGTTGCTGCTTTATCAAATTCACCATTGCTGTAATACTCGTTGGCAAGATCTACATCATTCTGCCCTTGCGCCTGTGTCTGAAAGGAAATACTACAGCTTAGAAGCAAAAAGAGCAAAATACTTTTTAGGTTATTCACAATACTTGGCATATACTATTCAATGATACAAAGTTTTAAAATTGTCTGAAGTTGATTGTTGAGAGGTGTACGGCTTGAACAACCGCTCAAATTTGACGACTATTCACATTTACAGCCAGATTGTCATTGGTTGTTCATTTAGGTGTGTACATTAATCGAGTTGTTATTAGCAAGTTAGCTTATTTATTCAACGAATTATTCAAATGTGAAGTTCGATGTTCATGTGTCTAAATGCAGGAACGTACTTGAATAGCTCTCGGCACAGCGTGAATAAATCTCATGGATTGGTGTATAACAAAAGAGGTATCAACTGAAGTCTTCAGAGTTAATACCTCTTTATTCAATGTTGTACACGAGTTGTTCAAGTATTGTTCACTACAGATCAGTTAGCATTGCGTATCGGAATTTGTTCTCTGCTGGTGTCAATGATGTTGTCTTCGTAGTCCCACTTGGGTTTTACTTTAATGACTTCACCGAATACATAGATCGGTTCGGGGAGGATTCCTTTCGCAGGGTTGCCCGGATCCCATTTGCCGTTATTGTTCAGGTCGCCAATGATGCGAATGCGTTTATCGCCCGGTGTAACATATTCAAATTTGAAATTCTTCTTATTGAACAACTCCTGCTCTACAGCGAACTTGTCCGATGTCAGTTGTACGATGAAGTACGGGTACGTAGTTCTTACTTCGCCGCTGATCGTTGCCAGATCGTTCGGGTCTCGCTCTTTGTAGGTAATCTCTTTGGGTTTCAGCGTGTCGGCTTCTACGGATATAAAGGCATTCTTACCGATTTTCATTTTGAACTCCTTGACGTTCTTGCCCAAGTCTTTATTGATCGTAAGTCGGGTAAAATTTTGATCCCATGTATAGTCTTTTGGATCTAACTTTTGCTTTTTGAGCGTATCTTTATTTGCAACTACCTGATAATCAATGCTATCCATAGAAAATTCAATCACAGGCTTATTGAAAACAATGTCAAACTTCAGTTGATTTATTTCCGGCGTAACTAAAGATCCGCTTATAGGCACTTCCTTAGCTTCAAAGGGCCCCTTGCGGATATTTTTTTCTTTGGACACATCGGCAAATGAAATACTGAGTGTATCGGCGATTCTGTTACCTGCTGAATCTTGAGCGGCTAAGTAAATTTTGCTGCTGTCGCCTATGTTGTAGGCTTCGGTACGGAAAAAGCGGATTATATCATTTTCTTTGAGCCAACGAGCTTTTGCAAAGAAACTACTGTCGGCGTATTGCAAATCAAACTCCTGCAAGCCTTTGTTAAATTTGATTTCGTAGTATTGGCGTATAGTGCGCGCTTGTGTACGGCGAAAAGGGCGTGTATCGTAGCGCACTGTTTGCAGATTGACGATGCGGAACGAGCGAGTAGTCAGATCTACTGGTATAGAATCAAATCCGATAGCTTCTTGCGTATTGTTATAGATCAGGTCGCTTTTACTACCTTCTTGCAAGGCATAGATTTTATACCGATCAGGCTTAATATTTTTCAAATGAAACCTGCCTAATGAGTCTGTACGGGTTTGGTATAGGGGCTTATGTTTAAAAATATCTAAGGTGTCATCGGCGCGATACAACAGCACGGAGGCTTTGATTTCAGGTAAGCCGGTTTGGAGTCGAGTTACTCTGCCGCTAATATTGGCTGTATCTATATGCTCGCCTGTACTGAATGCAATGCGTAGATTTTCGGCTTTATTGCGCTCGTTGGTATCTTGTATAGTTTCACCGAAGTCAAAAACATAAGTTGTTTGTGGCTCAAAAGGCTGGTCAAATATGAGGGTCAGGATATTTTTATTGAGCTTGAACTCGTAGTCGCCTTTGATGGTGGGTGTAATGATCAGACCTGATTTTAGACTTTTGAGTTCTATGTATTCGTCAAAAACTAATTTGATAATCTGACCATTGAACCGAACGCTTTGATCCTTAGGGGTACTAAGCAAAAGTTGCGGCGGCTGTTCGTCTTTAGGTCCGCCGGAGGGTGGAGTACCCATATTGGCACATGCAGCTAGCAGGCAAATGATGAGCACTCCAATAATGGTTTTTGGTAGCATTCTTACTTGTCTAAGTAAACCATGATGATAGAAATATCAGCAGGGGAAATACCGCTGATGCGAGAGGCTTGCCCCAGCGTTTGCGGGCGCATACGGCTCAATTTTTCGCGTGCTTCGTTAGAGAGCGCCCGAATTTCCTGATAGTTGAGCATTGGGTGCAATTTAATATTATCCAGATTGCTCAGGCGCACGGCTAAACGTTCTTCCTTTTCAATATAGGTATCATACTTGATTAGGATTTCTGCCTGCTCGGCAGCTTCAGGATCATACTTAGCAAGCTCTTTGCCCAGTTGACTGTCCATCTGTGCGAGGTGCTGTATATTAATTTCCGGTCTTCTGAGAATTTGCTCGGCTTTGATTTTCTGGCTCAATAGTGCCGATCCCATATTTTGCAGTTTATCGTTTGCTTCTTCAGGAGAGATACTTTTCTGTTTTAGGTATTGGAGAATTGCTGCTGTATCTTGCTTTTTGCGCAACATTTTGTGGTAGCGTTTTTCGTCGGCAAGTCCTAACCGATAACCTTTTTCGGTTAGGCGCAGATCTGCATTGTCTTGCCTGAGCAGGATGCGGTATTCTGCTCGAGAGGTAAACATGCGATAAGGCTCTTCTGTGCCTTTATTTACCAGATCGTCAATCAGCACGCCGATGTAGCCTTCTGAGCGCTGTATAATGAAAGGCTCTTTTTCAAAAATTTTATTGTAGGCATTAATGCCGGCGATGAGTCCCTGACAGGCGGCCTCCTCATAGCCCGTAGTACCGTTAATCTGTCCGGCAAAATATAAATTCTCTACTAACCTTGTTTCGAGTGTCAGTTTGAGTTGCGTAGGTGGGAAGTAGTCGTATTCAATGGCGTAGCCGGGGCGAAACATGCGTGCATTTTCAAAGCCCGGAATCATTCGCATAGCTTTATATTGCACATCTTCGGGAAGTGAAGTTGAAAATCCATTGACATATACTTCTACTGTGTTCCAACCTTCAGGCTCTACGAAAATCTGATGTCGCTCGCGTTCGGCAAAGCGGTTTACTTTATCTTCGATAGATGGACAATAGCGCGGGCCTATAGACTGTATCGTACCATTGAACATAGGTGAGCGATCAAACCCTGCGGCAAGGGTATCGTGTACTTGCCGGTTGGTGTAGGTGATATAGCAACTTCTCTGGTGGAGCAATGGAGGCGTATCGGTGTAAGAAAACTTACCTGCTGGTTCATCGCCCTTTTGTTCTTCCATTGCCTCGTAATTCAGCGACCGTCCGTCCACACGCGGGGGAGTTCCGGTCTTCATTCTACCTGCTTCGAAGCCCAAACTTACCAACTGTTCAGTAATTCCGAAGGCAGCCTTCTCCCCTGTTCTACCGCCACCAAATTGTTTTTCGCCAATATGGATAAGCCCGTTAAGAAAGGTTCCATTGGTCAGGATGACAGCTTTTGCTTCAAAGACAATACCGATAGCAGTTTTGACACCCGTTACTCTGCCGTTTTTAACGACAAGTCCTGTAACCATTTCCTGCCAGAAATCTATATTAGGGTTTTGCTCCAAGGCGAGTCGCCATGCTTCTGCAAATCTCATCCGGTCGCTTTGTGCACGCGGACTCCACATTGCTGGGCCTTTAGAGCGATTGAGCATACGAAACTGGATCATAGTTTTATCGGTAATAATACCCGACATTCCGCCCAGTGCATCTATTTCTCGTACAATTTGTCCTTTGGCAACTCCGCCCATAGCAGGATTACAACTCATTTGTGCAATGGTTTGCATATTCATAGTAACCAGCAAAACCTTTGCACCCATAGTGGCTGCTGCATGGGCTGCTTCGCAGCCGGCATGTCCTGCGCCCACTACTATTATGTCATATGTTGGGTACATTGCAAGTTGAATTTTCTTTTACAAAATTAGCATATAAACCGATAAACCTACTGATGTGTTTGGTTTTGAGTCGTTAAGGATTGTTATTAACAGACGACTACCAGTTTCTCTCCTGTAGTTGCCATCGGAACTTACATACCTGCTGATGATACCTCTGATTGAATGCGCTGGTATGTGTATTTGAGTTACTTTAGCCTAAGTATTGTAAACAATTAAGGCAATGTTTCACGTGGAACATTGCCTTGCAATAATTTTGACAAATGGAATTAGTTTGGTTTATTGATGTTCCACGTGGAACATTAGGCTTCTTGATTCATGGCTGCTGCCTTTGCTTCAGCTGCGGCTTTCAACATGTTTTCCAAAATTTGGATACAGTTATCTTCTTCTTTACGCATGATTTTTTGATCACTTGCGTTCTTGTCTTTGAATCCGCAAAGATGCAAAACCCCATGAACCATCACGCGGGCCAGTTCATTCAGCATCTCTTTGTTGAACTTTTTTGCGTTTTCGGTTACGCGATCAATGCTGATAAATACATCGCCCGAAATTTCATTAGAACCCGGTTCTGAATTATCAAAAGTGATAATATCAGTATAGGTGTCATGGTTCAGATACTGCATATTGATACTATGCAGGTAATGGTCTGAGCAAAATACGTAGTTTAGCTCACCAACCTTTCTACCGTACACATTTTCAATCAGGTATGCAATCCATTCTTTATATATCTTTTTGGATGGCAATTTGAAGATGATGTTTTCGGTAAAGAAATGCACTTTTTTACTCATCGCAGTTTAATTTAAGTTTTTAGTAATTGAATAAGTAGTGAGTTGTTATTTAGGTTAGATAAAAAGTAAGATTAACCCGACTGCCTTGCATCTGAAACTCTACTTCGTCTGCAAGATGTTTAATAATGAAGATACCCCGACCACCCGGTTCTAACAAGTTTTCAGGCGCAGTGGGGTCTGGCAGATTTTCGTAGTTAAAACCTTTGCCTTCGTCGCTGATCGTGAAAGAGATCTTCCGATCATCTATCATCATTGATAAAGCTACCAGTTTCTGCTTGTCAGACTTGTTGCCGTGAACAATAGCGTTATTCACAGTTTCTGTTACGGCAATCATAATGTTGCCGTAGATATCATCATTAATGTGTAGTTGCTCTTTCAGATCTTCTATGAATTTCTCCACCACCCTGACATTCTCAGGGACAGATGGTATATGTAACTCTTGTACTGCGTTCATGATTCTTTCTGATTAGGCAACAGATGTTGCTTATTTAACAGGCACTGTCTCATTAATTTTCTTAAAATATTCGTTCACCTCTTGCTTATAATAAGGATTGAGAGATGGTGGTACAGTCTTTAATAACTCTATATGCTTTTCCTTTTCTTTCAGATAGTCGCTGTACAAACCGGGTGATGTTCTATCTTTCTGTTTGGCACGTTCCGATTCGCGTTGCTCGTCTTGTTCGCGTTCGCGGAGTGCTTTCTCTGATTCGAGTAGGCGTGTGGCAATTTCCTTTTGACGCTTAATCAAATCTTGCGTAAGCCGTCGGTTAACCAGATCTTCTTCTGTTTTTTCCATTTCTTCTAACAACTTGGCAATATCCCCTCCCCCATTCTTTCCATCGTTTTTTTGACCTTTCTGATCAGACGGTTTGCCTTCTGTTGCTTTGCGAAGCGCACGACGTATCATCTCCTGTTGAGCGGCAAGTTTAGCAAGTTGTTCGGATAATTCTCTTCCCTGCTTGCCACTTTTCATTAGTTCCTGAATTTGCTGGTTGAGCGATTGCTGCATTTCGCTCATATTTTGCTGCTGACGATCTTTGCGCTTTTTATTGACAAGTTGCATTCCGCCCATTTGTTGTCCCATTTGCTGTTGCATTTGGTGCAGCACGTCGTCGAGCATCAAAGCAAGGTTATTGATGCTTTGCATAGCAAACTGTTGTTTACCGGCAGCAACCGAGTTGCGGCGTTTTCTGATTTCCTCGAGGCTTTGGTTGATATGGTCATTCATATCGTTGACCTCGCGGGTTACAAATGATCTGATCTGGAATACGCGCTTAGAAAGTGCAATGAGGCTGTCTTCCACAACTTTCGCATTGTCTTTAATCCGGAGCTGCTGTTGTCCTAACTCTACAAATCGTGGATCTTCTTGACGAACTCCTTTGAATTGTATCATTAGATTTTCTTGATCGAAAGATATTTTAACCAGATTTTCCAGAATTTGCCGCAGGGCGTTGTAGTCCTCTATTTGTTGTTTGGCTTCTGCCGACTGCTGCATTTGTTGCATTTTCTGGCTCATTTGTTGCATCTTTTGCGCAGCATTGCGCTGTGATTCAGATGCCTTTTGATTTTGTTTCTGATCTAACTGCTGAAGACTTTCTTTTTGCTTTTGTTCAACTTGCTTCTGATCATTTTTCATTTCTTCCATGCGGTTTTGCTGATCTTGCTTTTGCAGTTCTTTGGCCAGCTCTTCTATTTGCTTGAGGTCTTGCTGTTGTTGCTCAAACTTCTGGTTGATTTCCTCTTGCTTTTCTTTAAGCTCTTGTAGCGGTGCAGCATTTTCCTTTGTCTGCTCTGCCAATTCCATTTGCTCTCTGCTGAGTTCTTTCAGATCTTCAATTGCCTTTTTTGTTTTCTCGTCCATCTGTAATTTTTTGAACATTTCGAGGGCACGGTCTAACTCGCGTACTACATTTTTTTCGCGCTTTTCCATTTCCTCGAGCAGATTTTGCAGCATGTTGGAATTTTGCATCTCTTGCTGTAACAGCTTATTCAATTCGTCGTAGAGCTTCTTTGTCTCCTCGTCCAGCAATTCATCCATCAACTGGTTAAGTTGCTCTGCTTTTTCTACAATTTCGCGATCTCTTTCACCAAAGCGTTCCTGTTTGCGATTCAAAATTTCATTTTGCTTTTGCAGTTCTTGTATTTCTTTGGTCAGCTCCTCGCGGCGCTTGATCAGTTCTTCGAGCGCTTGTTTGTCTTGCCAGTTTAGCTTCTTTTTGCCTTTGAGGCGCTCTTGTATATCGTTGAGGCTTTTTTTCAACTCTTCTGCTTTCTTCAGGGCAGTTTCCATCTGATTTTTTGCTGTAGAAGCAGATTTTTCCAGTTCTCGGGCAAACTCTTGTCTGTCGGGAATGCTAAACTCTTGGACGGTAGTTTTGCTGCTTTTTGTACCATTGACACCGTCATTGTCCCAAACTTGCACAAAGTATTCTAACCTGTCGCCCTGAGCCAAGCCAAAATTGTCTGTATTAAATTCCTGATAGTATCCTTGATTGATAAGGTTAGGATTGAAATTGATTTTGATGCTTTTGTAATCACTGTCAGCTGTTTTAGTGCCTTTTTTAATAATGCGGTATTTCAGTTCCAGACGGCTGATGCCATAGTCATCGGATATGTTGCCTGCCACAACAATAAAATTGTACAATGAGGTATCTCTTACCTGACTTAGGCTGATGGTCGGATATTGATCAGGGATAACGTTGAGAAAATACTCAATCGCATCTCGATTTTCACTGAATTCATTTTTCAGATGTACTGTGTAGGCGCTTGACTGCATTGCCCTCCTATTGAATTGGAAGGTATTTTTTCCATTTTTAACCGCTTGAAGAATTGCGCTATCCGACTGAAATTTAACGGTTAGCTCTTCTGTTTGCTGTGTGTTAAATATCCATTTGACAATAGTACCCTGCGGCACAATCAAGTTACCCGTATTCGATAATTTCTCGTCGGATTTGCCCAAATAGGCGGGATAGTCTAGAAATGCCGTGAAATTGCTCATGTTAGGGCGTTCGCGCAATTTCAAAAGGTAGTTTTTTGAACTGAATCCGGAAGCTTCGATAGAAAAGGGAATGTCTTTTTGTACGTTTTTAAAAGTAAAGGAAAAAGCTGTATTAGCGGTTTTGTCCATTTTAATACGGCGATCCCCGTAAAGAATGTAAGCCTCTGAAGGAATGGCGCTTCCCGATAGCTCTACTTCTACCGTAAAATCTTCATTTTTAAAAACAACTAACTCATTTTCAGATACTTGAAAAGAGAAAGGTGCTTTGGGAACAAATGTTTTCGAGTAGTAGATCAATCGCGGGGTAGTTTCGCTAAACAGTTGGGGGGTTAGTGTAGCCAACAGCAACAACACCAAAACAGGAGGAATCACATATCGCAAATAGCGTTTGTTTTGCGAGTAGTCTATTGCTGTATGAAAATCTATGGGCGAAAGGAGTTTTGCCTTTTGTTCTATGCTAGCAGTAATCAGATCTGTTTGTGCGGCATTGAGTTTTCCCAATTGCAATATATTCAACAATTTATCACTGATTTCCGGAAAATATTTACCTATTTGAACAGCAGCTTCTTCGTTGCTTAGCGGCTGATTCAAATTAAGTAGTTTCAGTATGGGGGTAATGATCCAATGATATGTTGTAAATCCTGCTAATGCAAGGAATGAAAAAAACAATACAGCACGCACCCAAGAGTTGAAATTTCCTACATACTCCAATCCGTTGATCAAGATGAAATAAGTTACCAGAGCGCTTGCTGTCCACATAAAGCCCTTCAGAAGCATGTTTTTATAGTACTTCTGCTTATATACTTTCAACTTTTGTTGAATTTGCTCATATAACTTTTCAGATGGCATCATATCGTAAAGAAAGTGAGGATTAAAGTAAAGTTACTTCGGTTTCCCGAAATATATTAAGAAAATTTATAAAATGCGCGTGAGATTAAAAGATATATCAAAATTAGACTCCATTTGCTATAGAAAGCAATTAGATGCAAATTTAGTTCTGTAGTTTTGTTTTTTTAACAAGAAATGAAGGAAAAAGTTGTCGTTATTACAGGGGGATCTTCAGGTATTGGAAAAGCCCTGGCAGAAGTTTTCGGACGGAAAGGTTCGCACGTCGTCATTACAGGAAGGGATGCAACAGCATTACAGGAAACCACACAATATCTTAAAAATCAAGGAATTAGTGTGCTTTCTGTACAGGCTGATGTTACAAATCTTGCTGATAACGAGCGGATGGCGCAGGCTGCTCTAGATGCATTCGGGAAAATAGATATTTTAATCAACAACGCCGGTATTTCTATGCGTGCGCTTTTTGAGGAAGTGGATCTAGATGTTGTTAAAAAGGTAATGGATATCAACTTTTACGGCGCGCTCTATGCCACAAAGGTTTGCTTGCCTTCTATTATTGCCAATCAGGGTTCGGTAGTCGGTATATCCTCTATTGCGGGCTATCGCGGACTACCGGGCAGAACGGGCTACTCTGCCTCCAAATTTGCTTTGCAGGGCTTTTTGGAAGTATTGCGCACGGAAATGATACCCAGAGGGGTGCATGTACTGACGGCTTGTCCCGGATTTACAACTTCCAACATCCGCATGCGCTCCCTGACCAAAGACGGTACACAACAGGGCGAATCGCCTCGCGATGAGTCCAAAATGATGAGCGCAGAAGAGTGTGCCGAACATATCTACAAGGCAGTAGTGAATCGCAAGAAGATACTAATACTCACGAGGATAGGAAAACTGACTGTTTGGCTGAACAAGTGGTTTCCGGGCTTGATGGACAGCATAGTGATGAAGTATATGGCCCAAGAAGCAAATGCGCCCCTCAAGAACTGATTTAACACAGGGTTCATATCTATTAACGAAAAGCAATATAGCTTTGAGGGGAGTTTTCATGCACAAAATGTGCGAAAATATGTTTTTATGTTTGGGCTCGAATTATCGCTGTCAGTAGTATTGGTCTTTTGCATTCTTTGTGCGCTCGTTTTTGAGTTTATCAATGGTTTTCACGATACAGCTAACGCCGTAGCAACTGTTATCTACACCAATTCGCTTCGACCTATTCCTGCAGTTGTTTGGTCTGGTGTATGGAATTTCATTGGTGTACTCACAGGGGGCATATCTGTTGCGGTAGCAATCATCAATATCCTGCCGATAGATACAATCCTAGATACAGATATAGGACACAGCGTAGCGCTTGTGCTTTCTATTTTGCTCACGGCTATTTTCTGGAATTTGGGTACTTGGTACTTAGGGATTCCCTGCTCAAGTTCGCATACGCTGATTGGTTCTATTATCGGTGCGGGTTTTGGCTACTCACTACTCAACGCAGATATAGCTACCAGTGCTGTCAATTGGGCGGAGGCTCGTAAAATCGGGATGGCGCTGCTGTTTTCCCCACTGCTTGGTTTCGGACTGACAGTTTTCCTGATGTTTGTGCTACGTCTGATATTCGACTCAGACAATAAGATATTCAAAGAACCGCCAAAAGGCGAACCCCCGCCCTGGTGGATTCGTGCCGTGCTGATCTTGACCTGTACGGGCGTTAGTTATGCACATGGCTCGAACGATGGGCAAAAAGGTGTTGGGCTAGTAATGCTGATCTTGGTGAGTTTTGCCCCTGTTTATTTTGCTTTGGATGTAAGCAAAGACAGCACGGAGTTGAACAAGGGATTGTTACATTTTCAGCAAACCGTTCGCCAGATAGATCTAAGCGAACTGGCAAAAGTAGATAGCGCTAAATTGGCTTCAGTGGACGAACGCCTAACGTGGATGCAGGGCGAACTGACCCAGTATGGCTCGCTTGATAAACTGCCCCAAGATGAGCGCTTTGAGTTCCGCAAGTCTATCCTTCTGGCAGAAAAGTTTTTCCGCGATGCAGAGAAAAATAATATGCCCGGTGTAAGCAGAGAGCAGTTTGCCTCTATCAAGCAAGACATGAAACTCATTACACCTTTTACCAACTATGCTCCTGTTTGGGTAATTCTCGCAGTGGCTCTCGCGCTGGGGCTTGGCACGATGGTGGGCTGGAAGCGCATTGTCGTAACCATCGGTGAGAAAATAGGTAAGCAGCACTTGACTTATGCGCAGGGTGCAAGTGCCGAGATGGTCGCTGCCGGAACGATCGGGCTGGCATCTGCACTGGGCTTGTCCGTAAGCACAACTCAGGTACTTTCTTCGGGTATTGCAGGCTCGATGGTTGCGTCTAACGGTCTGAAAAATTTGCAAGGAGGTACTGTTAAAAACATTTTAATTGCATGGCTGCTTACTTTTCCTGTGTGCATGGGCAGTGCAGGAGCTTTCTTCCTGATAATCAGGTGGCTTATTGATTAGATCTGAAAAAACAAAAATTAGGGCTGCTCAAACTTGTCTGTTTGGGCAGCCTTTTCTACCTTTAATTATGAAGACATGAAGATCATTGCCTCCGGCTTTTGGGCATATATTTGCTCGATGAACAGGTGGTATTACCCCTATCCCCAAAATTACGTGGTAAACCCTACTGACTACCTGAATCTATTACAGCTTAATGTATTAATTATCAGCTAACTAATATGCTTGTTACCAAACGCAACGGGACGACCGAAACCGTCAGAATTGAAAAGATTACAGCCCGCATTGAGAAGTTGTGTTATGGTCTGGACATGAACCACATAGATGTATTCCAGATCACGCAGCGCGTTATTCAGGGCATGTATGACAAAATTACCACTGTTGAGTTGGACAATCTGGCAGCAGAGACAGCCGCTTCGATGACCACCCGACATCCTGACTATGCTGTTTTGGCTGCCCGAATTGCTATCTCAAACCTCCACAAAGAAACCAGCAAGTCTTTTTCCAGCACTGTAAAGCGCCTCTATAATTACATAGATCCGAAAACAGGTGAGAACGCAGCGCTGATTTCTAAAGAAGTTTACGAAATCGTTCGCAACAATGCAGCCTTATTGGACTCTGTTATTATCTACGACCGGGACTTCAACTACGACTACTTCGGCTTCAAAACCCTAGAAAGATCGTATTTGCTGCGAATGGACGGGAAAGTAGTAGAGCGCCCGCAGCACATGCTGATGCGCGTAGCTATTGGTATCCACATGAACGATATCGAGGCGGCTATTGAAACCTACAACCTCATGTCGGAAAAGTGGTTTACCCATGCAACCCCAACACTCTTTAACGCAGGTACACCCAAGCCACAACTTTCTTCTTGCTTCTTGCTTACCATGAAGGACGATAGCGTAGATGGTATTTATGATACACTGAAGCAGTGTGCTAAAATCTCCCAATCTGCCGGCGGAATTGGTTTGAGTATTCACAATATCCGCGCTACGGGCAGCTACATTAAAGGCACAAATGGCACCTCGAATGGTATCGTACCGATGTTGCGCGTATTTAACGATACGGCTCGCTACATTGATCAGGGCGGCGGCAAGCGCAAAGGTGCTTTTGCTATCTATCTGGAACCATGGCACGCCGATGTATTTGACTTTTTACAACTCAAGAAAAATCACGGCAAGGAAGAACTGCGCGCCCGCGACTTGTTCTATGCCATGTGGGTTCCTGATCTGTTCATGCAACGCGTAGAGGCAGACGAAGAGTGGTCGCTGTTTTGTCCTAACGAAGCGCCCGGCTTGGCAGATTGCTACGGCGAAGAGTTCAAGCGCCTCTATGAGCGTTATGAGCGCGAAGGACGTGCAAGAAAGGTAATACGCGCACAAGACTTGTGGTTTGAAATTCTGGAAGCACAAACCGAGACCGGTGTTCCCTATATGCTCTACAAGGATCATTGCAACCGCAAGAGCAACCAGAAAAATCTCGGAACGATCAAGTCTAGCAATCTCTGCACAGAGATTATCGAATATACTTCTAAAGATGAAGTAGCCGTTTGTAACCTCGCATCGCTGGCGCTGCCTAAGTTTGTACATCAAGGTAAGTTTGATCATCAAAAGTTATATGAAGTTACCAAAGTTGTAACCCGCAACCTCAACAAGGTAATAGACATTAACTACTATCCCGTAGAAGAGGCGCGTCGTTCTAACATGCGTCACCGTCCGATTGGTTTGGGGGTACAGGGTTTGGCCGATGTGTTTATCATGCTGCGAATGCCCTTCGACTCGGAAGAAGCCCGCGGACTGAACAGGGATATCTTTGAAACGATCTATTATGCTGCTGTAGAGGCTTCTATGGAACTCGCTCAGCAGTTTGGTACTTACGAGACCTACAAAGGCTCACCTATGTCACAGGGACAGTTCCAGTTCGATCTGTGGGGAGTTACTCCTGCATCCGGTCGCTGGGATTGGGAGGGGCTTCGCAAAAAAGTATTACAACACGGGGTGCGCAACTCGCTGCTTGTAGCACCAATGCCTACCGCTTCGACTTCCCAGATCTTGGGTAACAACGAGTGCTTTGAGCCTTATACCTCGAATATCTACACCCGCCGCGTCCTTTCAGGCGAATTCATTGTTGTCAATAAGCACCTGATGAAGGATCTGATAAGGCTCGGCTTGTGGAACGAGACGATGAAGAATATGATCATTCAGGCAAATGGTTCTATCCAGCAGATTCCGGGTATTCCGCAAAACTTGAAAGACATCTACCGCACAGTTTGGGAGATTCCGCAGAAGTCCATCATAGAAATGGCTGCCGATCGCGGGCCATATATTTGCCAAAGTCAAAGTCTGAACATTCACATTCAGGATCCAAACTTCGGCAAAATGACTTCCATGCACTTCTACGCATGGAAAAAAGGGTTAAAAACCGGTATGTATTACTTGCGTACCCGCCCTGCTGCCGATGCTATTAAGTTTACGGTGGACAAGGCAATGCTTCAGCAAGTGCAGGGACAGTTGGAAAGCGTAGCAAGCGGCAAGGCTTCTTTCTATGAGAAAAAAATGGTTTCCAACGAGCAAATGCGCACTGCAAACACTGCGCCTGTTACCAAGCAATCATATGATCAGAAACGCGAGGATACGTCTTGTTCATTGAACAATCCGGACGGATGCGAGTCTTGCAGCGCATAGTTGATCAGATGCTGTGCAAGACAAAACCCCGAAAAGCAATTTGCCTTTCGGGGTTTTGTCTTATGGTTGTGTTGGACGACTAATCCTATTGCTTCACGTCGCCGTTTTTAGAAACCTTAACTACCAGATGGTCTGTAGTTTCGCCTTCGTTGTAACCCGCAATGACGAAGTCGCCGCTAATATCTTCGGCAATAGCATAGGCGCGTTGATCGCCGATACCTCCAATAGTTTTGCGCCAGAGCGTTTTGCCCTGATCGTCTAAGAGCATAACGAAGGCGTTGTTTCCTTCTTTGCTGGTATTTTCGTTGTTGGCATCGGGAACGAAAATATCTATATAGCCTGCAACAGCAATTTTGCCGTCGCGCGTAACGATCACGTCAAGCGCTTCGTCGGTACTGTTGGTTCCTGTGGTTGTGTCCCAAACCTTCGTACCCTTGCTATCTACCTTCAGTACCCAGATATCGTGGCTTCCTTCTTTGGCAAACGAGTAAGTGTAGCCTGCCAAAACGAAACCTCCATCAGGGGTTTGTGCAATGCCATTGGCTCGTTCGCCCATTCGCCCTCCGTAGGTTTGTTCCCATACTTTGCTGCCATCCTTATCTAAGGCAATGAGCCAGAAGTTCCACGTAACTTTACTTTGTACACGAACCTCTTTGCTGCCTGCAATCATAAAGCCACCTTCTTTGGTAGCAATTACCTGCGCACCTGTTTCGCTATTGGCAGGCAAGCCAAACTCGCGTCGCCAAATCTGATCGCCTTTTTCGTTGATTTTGATAAGAATAATATCGGATTTACCGGTAGTGATTTTGGTTGAGTTGGCTAAGATAACAAAGCTGCCATCCTCCAATTGGATCACAGAGTGACCCTCTTCGATACTGTCGTCTTCACCATAGATTTTTGCCCATTGGCGATCGCCGTTTTTGTCTAATTTGACCACCCATATATCCTTCATGTCGGCACCGCCGCCATATGAATCTGAAGAGCCTACTACCAAAAATCCACCATCGCGGGTTTCACAAATAGCAAAGGCCTCTTCTGTTTCCTGACCGCCATAGTTTTTGTCCCACACGACAGCGCCGTTGTTGTCTAGTTTGACAATATTAAAATTCATGTCCATAGAGCCGATACCGTAAGAATTGGATCTGCCGGCCACTACTACGCCTCCGCCGGTTTTCAATGCCACAATGTCGGCGGAAGCATCATAATTTTTGCCGCCAAAAACCTTGTAAAAAGCTGCTAAATGTTGCGGGCTGTTCCATACAATGTACCATGGATTGGGAGAAATCAGCAGCATCCAAACGAGTAAAACTATTGGCTTCATAAGAGGGTGATTGTTCTGATGTTCAAACTATTAATGCAATAATCAGGAAAATATTGTGCGATAGGAAAGATGTAAAGATGTAATAATTTCACGGGCGAAACGGCTGCAAAAATGATGTCAAAATCACTGTGCTATTCACTTTTCGGACAAAACTTTCATCTCTTGCCCCAAAAAGCTGCCTTCTGGGAAGAAAGGCAAACCTTGATTTTGGCAGATGTTCATTTAGGCAAAGCAGGTCATTTCCGAAAAGCAGGACTGGCTGTGCCTCAGCAGGTTCATTTGCAGGATTTAGTTACGCTGGAACTTATTATTGAACGTTGGCAGCCTGCAAAAATACTGATTATTGGTGATTTATTCCATAGCGAATGGAATGCCGAGTGGTGGTTGTTTACCGAATGGCTGGAAAATTTTACGGCGATTGAGTGGACGCTTGTTCGGGGTAATCATGATGTACTGCCTGCAACGGTTTATCAAAAAAGTATCCTAAAGGTAATCCCTGAGCAGCAGCCCTTGCCTCCTTTTTTGTTTACGCACCAACCTACCGATGTAGCACAGGAATGGTACAACATCAGTGGGCATGTCCATCCGTCCGTCCGCCTAATTGGACGCGGCAGACAAAGCATTGTGTTGCCCTGTTTCTATTTTGGGGCTAAAAAAGGCATTCTGCCCGCTTTTGGCAAATTCACGGGCACAGCAACCATTCAACCACAGAGTGGTGATGCGGTTTTTGTGATAAGTTCCGAAGAGGTAATTCGCGTCTGTTAAAATCTGCTATTTTTGCAACTATGGAGAACCGCCAAATCCGCAAGTGGGAGGACATGCTGCAATGGGTAGCTGTTGCGCTGGCGCTGTTGTGTACCAATCTGTTTGTTAGTAGTTTTTTCTTTCGCTTAGATCTGACAGAAGACAAGCGGTATTCCATCGCACCCGGAACCCGCCAACTACTTCAAAATCTGGATAATAATATCTACGTTGAGGTATATTTGGATGGCGACTTGAATGCAGGGTTCAAGCGCTTGCAGGCCGCCATTCGCGAAACGCTGGAAGAGTTCAACGCCTACAGCGACAATAAGGTGCAGTTTCGATTCATCAACCCTGAATCTGCGGGAAGTCCTGAGCAGCGTGGTGCTTTCCAGCGCGAACTGATCAATGCAGGCATTCAGCCCACCAATTTGTTTGAAAATGTGGACGGCAGGCGGATTCAGAAAATTATTTTCCCCGGAGCTATTGTCCGTGCCGGCACGCGTCAGGGTGCTGTCAATCTGCTCAAAGGCAATTTGGCAGCTACGGCACAAGAGCGGCTCAACCAGTCTGTAGAAAGTGTCGAGTTTGAGCTGGCAAGTGCGATTAAAAAAGTTACGCAGCGCGAAAAACCCCGTATAGCACTTATACAGGGGCATTTGGAACTCAATAGCCTGCCCATTGGCGACCTCCGCCTGACAATGGACGAGTTCTTCGTTACCGAAGAAGTATTGTTAGATAACGACAGCGCATTGAGGTCTTATCAGGCAGTTGTTATCATTCAGCCCAAAGTTCCTTATACCGAAGAAGAAAAGTTCCGTTTAGATCAATTCATTATGCGCGGTGGCAAGGCACTTTTCATGCTCGACATGGTGCAAATGAATTTAGACAGCATCGCTATTGGAGGAGCTTATGCTTTTGGCTATGACTTAAACTTAGACGATATGCTGTTTCGCTACGGAGTTCGCGCCAATATGAACTTAGTGCAGGATATGCAAATGGGTACGGTGATTGTCAATGTGGGGCAGTTTGGCAATGCACCCAACCTGCAACCCGTTCCTTGGCCTTACTACGTACTCGCCAATCAGTTCGGTAAGCACCCCATTACGCGCAACTTAAATGCAATTTATACCAAATTTGCAGGCAGCATTGATACTGTTAAATCTAAGGGCGATGTCAGAAAAACGCCTTTGTTGATGAGCAATCAGTATTCCCGCATTCGCCGCGCACCTACGATTGTGAGTTTGGATGAGTTGAAAAATGACATAGATCCCAATAAATTTACCCAGAGCCATGTGCCCATAGCTTACCTGCTGGAAGGAAGTTTTCATTCGCTTTTCCGCAACCGCTTTGCTCCTGAAGGCATTGCACAGGGAACAAAAATTATTCAAGAAAGCGTTCCTACGCAGATTGCCGTCATAGGCGACGGAGATATAGCTGTCAACGAATTAGACCGCCGTTCGCAGCAACCGCTGCCGCTAGGCTTCGATCCGGTTACTAAGCAGACATTTTCTAACAAAGATTTGATTATGAACATCTTGCTGTATTTTACAGACAAAGACGGTTTGCTGGAAGCACGTTTGAAGGAGGTGCGTTTGCGTCCCTTAGACAGGATTAGGCTGAGCGAGGAAAAAACATGGTGGCAGGGATTTAATCTGGTATTGCCACTACTGCTGACGGGTATTTTGGGAGGTCTGTGGTATTATGTGCGCAAAAAACGCTATGAAAAAGTTGCAACTGTTTAGGTATGTCTGCCTACTGCTGACCCTGACATTCTGGCAGTGTGCGCAGCAGCAAGACAAGCAGCCCATGCCGCCCTTGCCTGATGAGACAAATAATAACATAGAAAAGAAAATTGCATATCTATCCAAAATCATTCAGGATAATCAGGCTAATGCGGAGGTGTTCTATCAGCGCGCTTCCTTGAATCTTTCGCTTGGCAAAGAGAACCTTGCATTGATAGACATTGATCGGGCTTTGTCGTTGAACAACAACGAAGCAGATTACTACTGGGTGCGTGCGCTGGCCTTAGACCAGAAAGCAGATTTTGAGCGGGCGCTTGTGGCTGCCCAAAAGGCAGAAAATATGAATCTGGACAGAGGGATTCAGCCTGCTCCATCTACATTCAAACTCATGGGCAAGTGGTACTATTTGCAAAAGGATACTGCTACTGCAAGGCGCTACCTGCTGGCAGCGCAGCAGAGTTTTCCTGATCATGCAGAAGTGTACTACTATCTAGGTTTATTGGGAAGGGATGCCGGCGATACGATACATACGGTTGCTAATTTGCGAACCGCGATTGATTTGCAGCCCAACTATCCCGAAGCCTATACCGTGCTGATTGATTTTTACAGAAAACGCGGCAACAGGCGTCTGGCAACTGCAGCAGCAGCAGAAGCGGTTATGCAATGTCCCAATCAGCCTCGACTGATGGAAACCTATGCAGACTTACTCATGCTTAGCGAGGAGCGCGAATCGGCCGCTATGCGCTGGTATCAGCAGGCAGCGGATCTTTCACCTAATAACTGGCGCTTGCACTACATCGTAGGTATGTACCACCACCGCGAGAGGCACTATGCAGAAGCAGAAAAATACCTGACAACTGCGCTTGCCAATAAGCCGGATCTGGAAAAAGCGCTGTACAACTTAGGAACAATCTACGAGTACCAATACAAAAGACTACCTGACGCACTGGCAAAATATGAACAAGCAGTAAAGATCACCCCTTACGACACAGTGTTTATATACTCGGTGCGACGCGTAAAGAAGAAAATCGCCTATGAAGAGTACAAGCAATCGCCGCAGTATATACTCGACCAGATGCGCAAGCGCAAAGAAGAAGAGGCTGCTCGCTTGCTGCAACAGGATCAGTAGTCTTCAACCTGCAACTTTAGCAGCGATTTTTGAACTTTGCCCATAGCATTGCGCGGCAATTCTTTTACTACCTGCCATATGGTTGGTTGTTTGTAAGGGGCTAACTGTGTTTTGAGCCATTGCTGAACGACAGGGAGCGCTGCTTGGTCTGAAAGTACGATAAAAGCGGCTGCCTGTTCGCCTTTTTCGGGATGCGGCAACCCAACTACTGCGCAAGCGCTGACCGCAGGGTGCATCAGCAGCGTGTCTTCTATCTCCAATGCTGACACCTTATAGCCACTGATCTTAAGAATATCGGCCGAAAGCCGCCCCATGATTTTGTAATCACCTGCGGCATCGCGCTGTGCCATGTCGCCTGTGCAAAACCAGCCGTCTGCGGTAAAACTTTGCGCCGTTGCATCGGGGCGCTGCCAATAGTAATGGAACAAGGTCGGGCTTTTGACCTGAATTTCGCCAAGAGCTTCCGGTGTTGTTTGTTCTTCGCCATTTTCATTAACCAACCGGACGGAAACATTGGGCAGCGGTTTGCCTACAAAGCCTGCTTTGCGCTTGCCGTGCAGCGGATTGGAAATAGCCATGCCGATCTCTGTCATGCCGTATCGCTCCAGCAAGAAATGCCCTGTGATTTGTTGCCAGCGCTGTAGCACCGGCGCTGGCAGTGCGGCCGAACCCGATACCATCAGCCGCAGTCGGCGGGCGGCGCTTGCGTAGGTCGCTTGCTGGTCGGCAGGGAGCTGTTCCCAATGCTGAATCAGTTTTTGATAAACCGTAGGCACTGCCATAAATACCGTTGCTGAAGGGCTGATCAACCATTGCCACACCTCAGCTGCTTCAAACTTGTTGCGTAAGATGCAATGCGCACCGTTCCACAGCGCACAGCACAGTATATTAATCAACCCGTGTATGTGGTGCAGGGGAAGTATGTTGAGAATCTCGTCGGTAGCCTGCCACTCCCATGCAGTAGAAAGTGATTGAATTTGTGCGGTAAGGCTCGCATGTGTATGCACCGCGCCTTTGGGTTTGCCGGTTGTACCGCTGGTATAAATCATCAGTGCAGGGGTTGACAAGTCGCCTGTGAGGACAGAAGCCTCGACTATTTGTTCCTGTTTTGTCATCAGCGTTCCTGTTGTTAACGTCTCCGTTGTCAGTGTCCCCGCTGACGACCATGTATTTCCATCTGTCTGTGTCTCTGCTGACAAGGAGTGAAAATCTGACCGCACCAGAACTTCGGGCGGGTTGGGTAGCATAGCAGCAGCTTGGCGAATACCTGCCTCGTATTGCGGGTGCGCCCAAACCTGCGCACAACCTGTATCGGCAAGCACATAAGCCCATTCAGCCGGCGGATGAGTAACGCAGAGCGGCACAGCAATACCGCTCGATTGCCAGATGCCCACTAAAACTGCTGCATAGTCGAAGCAGGAGGGATAGAGCATACACACAGGCCGACCATTTACATCCTTCATTTGCCTGCTTACAGCATCTATTGCCCCTATTAGTTGGGCATAAGAATAAGTTCCGTTATGATCGCTTAATGCCGATCTGTCGGAAAATTGTTTCAATCGGGAATACAAAGGTGTACGCATAAGCAAAACTAAAATTTACTGCGCCAGCACCAGTAAACTCGCATAGCAAGTGCCAAAGCCAACAACAGATCCTGTCAAAATTTCATCAGGGGCATGTGCGTTTAGTGCTAACCGTGCCGAAAGAGTTATCCCCCAAATCATTACAACGACAATCAGCGGGTAGAAAAAATTCGCATCTGGAAATAATTGCTGTAAGCTGATAAGCGCACCTGCCACGCCACTGATCCCCGTTGCGTGTGCGCTGATTTTGTAGAAAAACGTAATCAGCAATACCAGTAAGACGGTAAGACAGATGGCTACCATGATAGCAGGCAATAAGATTACTTGGGGTAGTTTGGTAAAAAAGTAAAAAGCTGCCCCACCATAAGATACGATGCTGATCAGAAAAGGCAACAGCCGATCCTTTCGCTCGTGAAGCGAAAGGTCTTTGATAATGTCTATTTGTTTGAGAAAAACTAGTGTAATAGCCGGCATGAGGAAAGTCGTAATAAAAATCATTCCCATGAGCATCAGTTTTAGCGAGGGACTGTACTGGATCAGTTCGGTGGGCCCATTGAACAGTACCACTGAACAGAGATAAGTAGCCATCAGCGAGGGATGCATCGCTACCGAGATGATTTGTGCAACTGTTCGGCTCATAGTTCCCTGCGCAGCCGTGCCACCGGAATATTCATTTGTTCCCTGTATTTGGCAACTGTACGCCTTGCGATATTGTAGCCTCTTTCGTTCAGCATTTTTTCTAATTTATCGTCTGAATACGGCTTGCGTTTATTTTCGTTATCAATGATTTCTTTAAGGATAAACTTGACTTCTTTGCTGCTTACATCCTCGCCAGAATCGGTACTGATACTTTCCGAGAAGAAGTATTTCAGTGGAAATACGCCAAATTCAGTTTGTATAGACTTGCTGTTAGCAACCCGCGATACTGTAGAAATGTCCATATTTATTTTCTGAGCGATGTCTTTGAGGATCATTGGGCGGAGCTTACTTTCATCTCCTTCCTTAAAGTATTCGTGCTGGTATTCTATGATCGCGTTCATGGTTTTCAACAGGGTCTGCTGACGCTGCTTGATAGCATCAATAAACCACTTGGCAGCATCTAATTTTTGTTTTAGAAACATAACCGCTTGTTTGAGAGATTTGTCTTTCTTGCTGCTCTTTTCGTAAGAATCCAACATTTCTACATACGAGCGGCTGATGCGTAGGTCTGGCGCATTGCGTGCATTAAGTGTTAGATGGAAGCGCCCCGCATCATCGGTGCGAAGGATAAAGTCGGGTGTGATATAATGGTTGCGCGAAAAATCGCTTGTGCTTTCACCTGGTTTTGGATTCAGGTGTATAATTACATCTACCGCATCTTTCAACTGTTCTTCGGTAATATCTAATCGTTTTTCGATTTTGTGGTAGTGCTTCTTGATAAACTCATCGAAGCAAAGGGAAATGATCCGAAGCGCGTTGCGCACAGCCGTTTCGTTCTGGTTTTTGCGTTTCAACTGGAGCTCGAGGCATTCCTGTAAGTTTCGCGCAGCAATCCCTGCCGGTTCAAAGGTCTGAATTTTATGCAGAATTTCCTCTACTTCGCGCTCGTCTGTTTCGATGTTCTGGGTAAATATCAGGTCATTGACGATACCCTGCAACTCGCGGCGGATATAGCCCTCGCTGTCAATATTACCGATGAGTTGCAAGCCGATAGCATACTGCCGTTCGTCCAGATCCAAATACCCCAACTGCGACAGGAGCGAATCAGTCAGCGAGTCGTTGGTTGCCAGCGGCATTTCGCGTTCCTCCTCCGAGCCCGGACCGTCGCCCTGCATCTTGTAGCCCGCATCGTCGTTGTCCGGCATGTAATCCGACATGCTGAAGTCCATGCTGTCTAAACTTTCGTTCTCTTCGTGCCCGTACTCTTCGTCAATGCCCTCGCCCAAGTCCTCTATATCATCGTAGGTATCGTCGGATGTGTTTTCTTCACTGTCTTTTTCTTTTGAGAAATCATCTTCTTCATTGCGACCCTCCTCCAGTGCGGGGTTTTCTGCCAGTTCTTCTTCAATACGCGATTGCAACTCGGCAGTAGGCACTTGCAACAGTTTGATGAACTGAATCTGTTGCGGCGAGAGCTTCTGGGTAAGCGACTGAACTTGTGTTATCTTCTGCATAGTCGTCAAATTGAAAAGAAGACAATCATATGGAACGCTTTTTGCTAAGTTACGGCATTTTCCAAAAAATGGTTTAACTTAAGCCTAATATTTTTTGGCAGTCGGCAATGTGTACTATGAAAATTCGCAACTTCTTGTCCGGTGCTTTGTTTTGTAGTTGGGCGGTTGCCTTCGCACAAAAGCCTGATTATGCGCTTGTACCTCGCGATTCGGCAGCACAGCACCGGGCGTTCTACCTGAACCATACCGAGGAAGTAGAAGAATACGCCAACAGGCTGTTCAATCAGGGGCATTTTGGCGCAGCGCTGGCTTACTACGATCGGTTGATTGCTGTCCAGCCATCGCAGGCGCGGTTCTATTTTGAGCGAGGGCGTTGTTTGGAAGAACTGAAAGCAATCGAAGAAGCGCTGGAGGACTATGACCGCGCTTTACTACTCAATCCCGAATTTCCCGATGCGCTCTTCAATCGGGCGCATCTGCGATTTCAAAAAGGACTGTACGGCTTCACGATTGCCGATATGGACAAACTGTTAGCGCTCCCTGCCGATAAGTTAGCTGCTACCAATGCAATTTATTTTATCCAAAGCAATGCAGGAGTTACAGGTGCATTCAGTATGAACAATCGAAAAATACACGCCTACCGCTTGCGGGCAAAAGCGAAGGAAAAGACAGGTAATACCGAAGAAGCTATTGCCGACTATACCTCAGCAATCGGCGAGGGACAGCAGGCAGATGCCGATTTATATTATGCGCGTGGCAATCTGCACCGCTTAGCAGGCCGGCATCGCGAGGCACAGGCAGATTTTGGCAAAGCCTTGATGTACGACCCGCAGCATTCGCAGGCAATATTGGCTTTAGGTATCAATGCGGGGCAGGCAGATAAGCTACGCTTACAGGCAATCATTGCAGAGCAGCCCGAAAATGCTTTAGCGCTCGCGCAAAGAGGAGCAATCTTGCTTGAAGAGGAAAATTACGGCGCAGCGCTTATAGATTTTGACAGCGCGGAATACTACGGCTATCGCGAGGTGGCTTTGTATATCAATCGGGGCATTGCAAAAGATAAACTCGGCAGAGCAGATGCTGCCATCGCCGACTTTTCACGGGCGCTTCAAATCAAAACTTCGGCAAAGGCCTATAATCTGCGCGCCAATAGCTATTTCAGAAAGAAGAACTACGAAAGTGCGATCGCCGATTACACGCGCTCACTTGCTTTAGATGCTTCGCAGGCAGATATTTACTACAACAGAGGAATTGCCTGCCACTATACCAACCGAAAAAATGAAGCCTGCGCCAACCTCAAAACAGCTATTTCTTTAGGCCACAGGGCAGCGCAGGCAGCTTATGATAAACTCTGCAAATAAAAATTATTCAGCTACGGTGTCAGTATTACTTGTTGCACTTTTACTGCCAAAGTTGAACAGCAGCGAAAAGCGCAAGGAATCTGCCAGCGGCATATTTTGGCGCATCGGGATCAGGTAGGCGAAGTTAATATTCAATGTATTCAACTTGAGGCCCGCGCCTACCGTTGCAAACTTACGCCCGCCTTTGCTGTCGGCTTCGTGGAAATAGCCGCCGCGCAGTGCGAAAATATCATTGTACCAGTACTCCGTACCAACGGCTATCATCAGCTCCTGCAACTCTTCGCGGAAAGGGGCATCTGTAAACGAACCAAAAATACCCGATACCAAAGAGCGATCCGGTATGGTCAGTCTGCCATTTTGCAATACCGGCGATGGAACCATCAATTTATTTACGTCTAATGCGAAAGTCAGTTTGTTGTATTCGTCCAACTCGCCCGTAATAGCTGTTCCCAGTCGCAAATTGGTGGGAATAAAGTCGCGGCTTTCAGGGTCGTTGTAAGTCAGTTTCAGGCCTACATTAGAAATATTACCTCCAAATGCAATCGTTCCCGGCATTGCCCCAAAGTTGGTTTGCTTCTGGTAAAATACACCCAGATCAACGGCTACGGTATTACCGGGCTGTGCGTTAATATTCGTTCCCGCATTGCTGATGTTGCCTGCGAGGTTAGAGTGAATAAAGCGGAAGGCAGGCGCAATACTCAAATTGCTGGAGAGCTTTCGCGAATAGGTTACATCAATAGCAATTTCACGCGGGTTAAACTCTTGCAAAGGATTCCCGATCAGATCAGTAAACTGCATGCTGCCCAAGTTCATGTAGCGGATAGAACCGCCGATTGTCTCAAGTGGGCTTAATCGTTTGAAGCCGGACAGATAACTCAGCCACATATCATTGACCAAACGCATCAGCCATGGATTGTAAGACAAGCTAAAGCCGCTGGACTCTTCAATGAATGCCAACTTAGCAGGATTCCAGTGGATCGAGTTGGCATCCGGCGAAATAGCCGCGCCCACATCGCCCATAGCGCCTGAGCGGGAGTCAGGTGCAATAGTAAGAAACGGAACAGCAACAGGAATAACCCGACGGGTCTGGTCTTGACCCAGTACACTCCCGGAGTTTTGCGCTAATAACCAAAAGGGTAGCAAACCAAAACAGAGTACTGCAAGTGCTCTTGTGTTGAAAAACATAAATGTTGCGAGTTAGAAATATAACTTTACCAAGATAAAATATGGGTAAAGATTGGAGGCATAGGCAAATAGCACTCGGACGGGTTAAACAAATTGTAAATAATCAGCAATATTAGTTTTTGCAAGTCAGAAAAGCAAAAAGACTTACTTTATCACAAGCAATCTGCCTGTAAAGGATGCTTTTGCAGCATCGTCAGATTTGGATGCTACCGTTATCCGATACAAGTAGATACCGCTAGCATTCAGTTGACTTGTAGCGTCTGCCTTTCCCCAGTCTAGCGATACCGGCTCGTTTCTTACATTGAATAAGTCTTTTTTTTCTTCCATCAGCACGCGTCCTGTGATGTCATAAACAGCAAGTGTAATTTCCAGATCGTCCCCGGTGCGATTGTGTGTAAACTGCCAGCGCAAATCGTTTGTTCCTACAAAAGGATTGGGAAAAACTTTTACATCGTCAATGCGGAAAGGGTCTGCTGCTACTACAAAGCGCACCTCTGCCTCAGCGGGGTTATTATGCACGTCCCATGCTTTGAGGCGGATTGTATGTTCGCCTTTAGGTAAATCGCGCAGCGGAAATCGCAGGCTGCCTCGCCGCGAATCGTTTGGCGCAGCGCGGTAGAAACTGTTGAGCACAAAAGTCTGTTGCCTGTTTAATGTAGCTGTGATGTCTTGCCCGATGCCCATGCTGCTGATATTGATGCCGCTGTCATCTTCGAAAAATGCCAGCAGTTCAGCATCGGGAGCAGTACGCCCGCCGTTCTGAAACTGTTCATTGTCCATAAACAACCGAATGCGCGGGGGAGTATTGTCTGCTGCAACGTTAGCAGCCGTACCGCCTACAATCGCGCTTTGTGCGCCGATAGCATCTATATTGCGTGTCGGATCCATTGCATAGACTTTGATGCGCCCTTCGCCAAAGCTATAATCAATGTTTTTAGGCACTGTAAACTGTATTGAGAAGCGCCCTTGCTGAACGCTAGCTTCGCCGCGAAACAAGGTTACCGGGCGATCGCGATAGACAGCAGGCGCATCCTCGTCGCCGAGCGTTTGTAATTCAAACTCTTTTTCCAGCACTTCTATCTTCAGCGTTCCGTCAAAGGCTGTCTCTATAACGCCGTTATGTCTGATCTCTCCTGCAAGTGTAACGGTAGCTAAGGCTTTGAGTGTATCGGGCGCAGTGGTAAAGGCTATTTCCTGCGCGGGATAAGCCAAGCGCATGGAAGGATCGCCCAGCAGTGCAAAGTTCCTGTTTACTACACCATTGATGCTGTTATTTTTGGTCAGGCGTTGTATGTCGCCCAGTCGAGGCATGTCTCCGTTAATTGGTGTAAATACGGCGTTGTAAAATGCTTCGTTCAAAATAAAATTTGTGCTGGAAAATACAGGTCGTGTGGTCGTCAGCAGCGCGATCGCTCCCCCGCGTGGGCTGAGTAGCGCAAACTCCGCGCCTGAGGTCAGAAAGGGGTTATCGTAGCGCCCGAACTCACAGGTAGCTGTTACCATCAGCGGGAGACGGTCGTAGTTCGTCAAGTTGTTGATGGTAACCACGTCCAGAATAGCCTCCGATGCCCAGCCGGTCTCTGAGCCGTGTCCGGTATAATTAACGATCAGGGAGCCGTCCTGAAACTGCCGATTGAGCATATCGCGCGCAGCGGGCGAGCGCCTTCCTGTAGGTGTGGCTACTTGTTCGAACGCATCTATATAGATTTTATTGATGCGAAAGTTTGGATTTCGCTGGTGTGCCTGCGCAGATAGCAATTCGCTATCTGCCAAGTGAATATTAAAATCACCATCATCGGCTACGAAAGTGAGTTGGCTGCGCCAGTTGCCTAATGTACTTGCAGTGGTGTAGTGGATCAGTTTATCTACCATTATAGCAGCTTCGCGGGCGGTTTTGGCAGGCAGCCTTCCCACGCCGATTTCCATATCGTAAGCGCCGCCGAAATCTTCGTCCCATGCGCCTTCATTTGCATCAAAAAAACCGAAATAATCATCGGAAGAAAAACTGAAAATCGGGTGCAGTGATTCGTAAGACTGATAGACAGGGACAAAATTTGTGTTGGAAGCGTTGCGGTCTTTGTAGTCAAAAGAGGCATCGCCGAAAAGTAGGAGGTATTTCAGTCGGCTTTGCGGTTGCAGATAGCGCAAGCGGGCAAAGTCGCGGATGGCAGTCAGATCTTGCCGACCGGAGGCAAACTCGTTGTAAATCTGCGCGGTTGTAGCTACTTCCACAGCAAGCCCGTCGTGGCGGCGGCGAAACTCGGCGAGCCGCTGGGCCTCTGTCAAAAACTGTGGCGCGGTTACAATCAGCAAATCGGGGTTATTGGCTGTGCCGCGTAGGTTTTGCTGTGCTACTGCACCTGCAAAGCGCGGTTCAGGCAGCCCCTGCGGACGAAAGGCGGCGTATTCGCGCAACTGTCGCTGCGGGTTGGCAACGCTGAAAACAGCTTCGCCATTTATATGATCAAGTGTAATGGCTTGTGGGTTAAAAAGGTTGCTCACATCCCAGACTTGCAAGTCGGCGGCGGCATTGGCTATCCGAAAAGTGCTTTCCGTTTGCGTTGCAGCAGCAAAGGAGCGAAACAGGGTTGCGTTGTCGTAGAGTTGCAGGCGGCGCAGAAAGTTCACCGATACATAGTCCAGATGCCCCAGCGCGGCGTTATTACCCGCCTTGTCATAGCGGACGCGCACGGCAAATTCGTTGTTAGCAAGTGGTGTCGGGGGAGTCGTGCTTAGCAGTACCTCTGCAATATTCCCGCGCCGCGCATAAGTAGAAATGGGCACCGCCCCGATGCGGCGGCTACCAATTTCCTGCCCGTTCAACTGCCAGCCAAACGAAGTTTCTATAACCGATTGCGCTACTACCGCCGATTGAACCAGCACGGGTGTACCACTCACCCAACCTGTAGCAGGAAAGCGTATCGTATGTTCGGTAATAAAGTCAAAGCGTTCGCCAAACCAGCGCCGTCCCGAATTGACCAGATTAACCTCGTCTCTTTCATGGTGTAATAGCTCGTTGAAAGTAGTAATTACATTGCCCGATTCGGGGGCAGGACTTTGTTGCCTAATGCGTTTGCCGTTCGTATTGCCAATGACCAAAAAGCAATAATTCAGGTCGTCGTAGAGGTTTTTTTCATATTGCAGCAGTTGGCCGTTGCGGTCAGCAACGACGCGGTCTGCTCCCTGTGCGTAGAAAAGGATAAAGTCATCATTGTCGAAGCGTCCGTCCTGTTCGCCTTGTACAAAAATTGCCAGCTCGGCGAGTTCAGCGCGCGGTGTGCTATTGGGCTGTGGCAACATTCCGCCCGTACTGCTGAAAATGCGAATGTTGCGAGGGTCGGTCTCGGCGAGGTTAATGCCCATAGCTGCAAGTGTCGCCTGATTGATACGATAAATTCCTGTTTTAGGAATGCCCAGACGGTAGATGCTGCCTCCTGTTAGCGGTTGCGCAAAAAGTGGTAGCCAGACTAAGCTCAGCAAGAGGCAAAGCAAACAAGAGTAGTTCATAAATCAGCGCAGCATGGTTAATTTCAAAGTTACACCATGATTGCATAAATAAAAAAGAACCTGCTCTCATGGAGGGCAGGCTCTACAGCTTTAACAATTAAACCAAATAATCCTTAAAAAATGTCGAATCTTGTTCTTCAACTCTCTCTGATGCAAAAGTACAAAATCCGACAATACTATTTTTCAGAAATCGATGAACTAATGGTTTTATCCGACAAACTTGCTTATAGATCGGATAAAACGATTTTTTACCCCACTTTGGATGGCATTTCTACTTGAGGATACTACGTGAAATGACAATTTTCTGGATCTCGGAAGTACCTTCATAAATCTGTGTAATCTTTGCATCGCGCATGAGGCGTTCTACATGGAACTCTTTTACGTAGCCATAGCCGCCGTGTATTTGTACGGCTTCTGTGGTTACGTCCATAGCAACCTGTGAAGCAAATAACTTAGCCATTGCGCTGGCATGTGCAAAGTCGTCGTGCGCGTCTTTTAGAGCAGCGGCTTTGAGGCACAGCAAGCGAGCCGCTTCAATCTGAGTAGCCATGTCGGCAAGTTTGAAGGCAATTGCCTGATGCTTGTAGATTTCCTGACCGAATGCTTTGCGCTCTTTGGAATATTTCAGCGCCAGTTCGTAAGCGCCCGAAGCGATACCCAATGCCTGTGCAGCAATACCAATGCGTCCGCCGTTCAGTGTTTCCATAGCGAAAGTGAAGCCGAAGCCGTCTTCGCCAATGCGGTTAGCTTTTGGCACTTTCACGTCGGTAAACATCAGCGAGTGAGTATCTGAACCGCGAATACCGAGTTTATTTTCTTTTTTGCCTACCACAAAACCGGGCATGTCGCGCTCAACAATTAGTGCGTTGATGCCTTTGTGTCTCTTTTCCGGATAGGTTTGCGCAATCACAATATAGAAAGAGGCACTATTGCCGTTGGTAATCCAGTTTTTGGTGCCATTGAGCAGGTAGTAGTCGCCCATGTCCACGGCGGTAGTGCGCTGGCTGGTTGCGTCGCTGCCCGCCTCAGGTTCTGAGAGGCAGAAAGCGCCAATGATTTCACCTTTAGCCAGGCGCGGCAGGTACTTGCGCTTTTGCTCTTCGGTGCCGAAAGTTTCCAGCCCCCAGCAAACCAGCGAGTTATTCACCGACATACACACAGAGGCAGAAGCATCCACTTTGGAAATTTCTTCCATCGCCAGTACGTAGGAAATCGTATCCATACCGCTGCCACCGTACTGGGGGGAAACCATCATGCCCATAAAGCCCAGTTCGCCCATTTTCTTAATTTGTTCGGCAGGAAAAATCTGATGCTCGTCGCGCTCAATAACGCCGGGCAGCAGTTCGGTTTGTGCAAATTCGCGTGCTGCCTGCTGCACAGCCAGATGCTCTTCTGTCAGTTGGAAATTCATAGCTAAACGCTGTTTGATTGGGAATATATAGCTTCAAATTTAGCTGCTTTTTATGGGATTGTACTATGTTTTTGTTAAAAAATGTATGCGTGCATAACATCTCGACTGTCTGTTTGTGCGGTGTGGATAACTTTTGGGGAAAAAAGAGTAATTTTGCACTTCTTATTTTTAGCCTTCGCATGAGCGACTTTATCAGCCATGAATGTGGCATTGCGCTGATTCGGCTTCGCAAGCCTCTTTCCTATTACATTGAGCGATACGGCACGCCTGCTTATGCCATCAACCGCTTGTATCTTCTAATGGAAAAGCAACGCAATCGTGGACAGGACGGTGCGGGTATCGCCAACATCGTTATCAATCCGCGACCCGGCAATCCATACATGCGACGGGTGCGTTCCATTAAAGCACAACCCATTGCACACATCTTCAAAAAGGTAGGCAAGGCGTTGCGCAAAGCGCAGAAAAAGCACCCTGATAAATACTTAAATGCCAACTGGCTGAAAAATAATGTGCCTTACACAGGCGAACTCTGGCTGGGGCATTTGCGCTACGGCACTTTCGGCGGCAATGGCATCGAGAGCGTCCATCCGTTTATTCGCCGCAGCAACTGGCGCAGCCGCAACCTGATTGTAGCAGGCAACTTCAACATGACCAACGTAGATGACCAGTTTGAGAAACTCATCAGCCTCGGTCAGCATCCCGAAGCTAAAGCCGATACAGTTACCGTATTGGAAAAAATAGGACATTTCCTCGATTCGGAAAATCAGCGCCTGTTTGACCAATACAACCAGCAAGGCTTTGATAATCAGGAAATTACCACTCTTTTAGAAAAGCACATAGACTTACAGCGCGTATTGCAGCGGGCTTGCAAAGACTTTGACGGCGGCTATGCAATGGCAGGACTGACGGGCTACGGAGCAGCATTTGTTGCCCGCGACCCGGCGGGTATCCGTCCGGCCTACTACTATGCCGACGATGAAGTTGTTGTGGTTGCCTCCGAAAAACCTGCGATTAAAACTGCGTTTGGCTGCCGGTACAATCAAATTCAGGAAATCACGCCCGGTCATGCGTTAATTATCGACAAAGACGGCGACTACCGCATGTTGTCTTTCACCGATGCGTTACCCAAGCGTTCGTGCAGTTTTGAGCGCATCTACTTCTCACGCGGCAACGACCCAGAAATTTATCAGGAGCGCAAGGCGCTGGGCTACCTCCTCCGCGACCAAATCCTTAAAGCTATTGACTACGATCTGAACAATACCGTATTTTCCTACATCCCCAACACGGCAGAAACCGCCTTTCTGGGTTTGATGCAGGGCATAGATGAGTTTTTGATTGAGCAGCGCAAAAAGGCTATTTACGAAGGAAAACTCAGCAGCAAAGACATAGATGCTGTGCTGTCGTTCCGCCCACGTGTGGAAAAGTTAGTGATTAAAGATGCCCAGTTGCGCACCTTCATCACCGACGATGCACACCGCGACGATTTAGTCGGGCATGTGTACGACACCACCTACGAAGTCATCAAAAAACGGCACGATACGATTGTGGTAATAGACGACTCTATCGTGCGCGGCACTACGCTGGAACGCAGCATTATCAATATGCTGGAAAAACTCGAACCCAAGCGCATCGTGATTGTCTCTTCTGCGCCGCAAATCCGTTTCCCCGATTGCTACGGCATAGATATGTCGCGGATGCAGGACTTTGTAGCTTTCCGCGCCGCCTGCGAGTTGCTCAAAGAACACAAAAAACTTTATCTGCTGGAAGAAGTTCACCAAAAGTGCGTAGATTCCATGAAGTTGGAGAAGCACAAAGTCGTCAATCACGTAAAGGAAATCTACGAGCCTTTTACCTACGAACAGATTTCGGATAAAGTGGCGCAGATTGTCAAACAGCCGCACATTCAGGCAGAAGTAAAAGTTGTTTATCAAACGGTAGAAAATCTGCACAAAGCCTGCCCTAATCACATTGGGGATTGGTATTTTACAGGCAACTACCCCACGCCCGGCGGTAATTATATCGTCAATAGGGCGTTTATCAATTTTATGGAAGGTTCGCAAGAGCGGGCTTATTAACGAACCGATGCTATGTGAAAGAGGCTGTCCAAAACCTGATGGGTTTTCAAAACCGTCAGGTTTGTGTGTGAACAAACATAGTGTAAAAGATATTTTGAGAGGATGAAGCTGACATTTTGGGGGGCTGCCCGACAAGTTACGGGCAGTATGTATTTATTGGAATTGGAAGACGATTACCGCATCCTGATAGATTGCGGTTTTGATATGGACAGAGAGCGCGGCAAAGAAGACGAACTGCCGCAAGCGTTTCCCGGCTCGGTGTTTCCTTTTGATGCAAGTACGATTAATCTGGTGCTGCTGACGCACGCTCACATTGATCACTCGGGCAATATCCCGAACCTGTATCGCGAAGGCTACGAAGGGCAAGTCCTTTGCACATCGCCAACAATAGACTTGACACATCTCTTGCTGACCGACTCGGCGGCACTACACCGCCGTCGCCTGCAAAATCTTTCCAAAAAGAAAAAAAAGAAGGAAACGCCGCCGTCTCATGTGGTCAATGGGTGGTACGTTGAAAAACAGGTAGATGCGGCAATCAACAATTTTGTTGGCATCGCTTTCAACCAACGGTTTCAGGTGAAAAAGGGTTTGCACGTCACTTTTATCCCGGCAGGTCATTTGCTCGGCGCTGCTAATATTCTCATTGAAGTAAACCAAGACGGCAAACGGCGCAGCCTGTTGTTTTCGGGCGATGTTGGACGCTGTAACTACCCGCTGCTGCCCGACCCTTCGCCCGTTCCGCAGGTGGACTACCTGATTTGCGAAAGCACCTATGGCGGACGCAACCATACGCCCAACGTGGAAGTGGAAACCGAATTAGAACAAGCTATTTTAGAGACCTGTGTAGATAAACCCGGCAGGCTGATTATCCCCTCGTTTAGCGTAGGACGCACACAGTCTTTGCTCTACACATTCAATAAATTGGCAACCCAAAGACGGCTGCCGCCTATCAAAGTGTTTTCCGATAGCCCGATGGCTTTGCAGAGCACCAAAATTTACGCGCGCTACAACAAACTGCTCAACCAAGATGCCCGCGATTTTTTGGCGACCCACGAAACCCTGTTTGACTTTGAAAACTTGGTCATTGTAGAAGACCTGAAAAACAGCAAAGCTATCAGCAACTATCGCCAACCTTGTATCATCATTTCCTCTTCGGGTATGCTGGAAGGCGGACGGATTCAGCACCACATCCATCACAACCTCTCCAATCCCTACTGTACTGTTCTGATGATTGGTTACAGCGCAGAAAATACGCTGGGCAGACAACTACTGGACGGCATTTCCTCGCTGCGTGTGGGCGACAAGGAAATTCCGGTGCTTGCTAAAATGAAATACACCGATGCGTTCAGCGGACACGGCGACCAAGACGACCTGATAAAGTTTGTTAAACAGCAAGCGCCTAACCGCTTGAAACAGCTATTTTTAGTGCATGGTGAACAGGATTCTATGGAAGCCTTCCAATCGGCGCTGCAAAAAGAAGGCTATCATCAGATTGCCATGCCCGAAAAAGGACAAACTTTTGTGTTGGAATAAGGCAATATACTCTGCGCTCAATCCTTGTGTTCTTTTAGATTTGCTTTGCGATAAATGAATAACCACAAATAATACAGAAGCCTTTGCGCATGACTGAATACTTGGAATACCGCTACCCCGATATGCGACTGTTTCGCATCGTTTGCAATCCTGAAGCAGCGCCCGATTTGCTGGCGATGGAATTTCGCAAGCCCGACGGCGTAGCGTTCAGTGTGCTCAATATCAGCGAAGGAAGCCTGCCAATAGACGACTGGCAACCACCCGAACAGCCTTTGACATACCATCTGGCGGGTTTGACAGCGGAACTGATGCTGCTCTACCAACAACAAGGCAGCCGTTACCCCGACCCGCGCGGCGTTTGGGCGTGGGAGATGGCAAGTACAACGCTGCGCTGGCAGCAACCCGATGACTACCTGACGGAAGTAACCGAAAACGCGCTGCATACGTACCGGATAGAACAGGGCGAAATCCTGCGCCGCAGCCTTGACCCAAACACAGGGCAAACCATACAACCTGACGCTGGCAACAGCGAAAATATATCAACCCAAAAAATTTCCACACCTGTTATTTACGACCGGCAATCGCCTCATTTTGAGGGGATTGCCGATTATTTACAGCAATTGACAGGCGAAAATCCCGCTTTTTCTATTCACTATTGGGAAAACAGCCGCTACATGCTTTTTGCCTGTGATACAGAGGCAGGTTCGCTCAAATGGCTGGCTCTCGAGGCTGCCACGGGCAAGATAGCCGCGCAGGCAACCCTTGCAGACAAAGTAAAAGGCTTTGCCGAAGACGTATTTTTTGTGATGAGCGAAAGGTTCGCGATTTTGCTGTTGCCCGACGGCATACAAGTATTTGAGATGCAAGGCTAAAAATCCTTACATTTGAAACTGCGCTAAACGCTGTAACAAGTGGCTGTCAAAAAATTATTGCAGGTATTCCGGCAACGCCTGACCAATCTTTCCGGTAACAATCGTTCGCTGCTGCTGCTGCGGCTCTACATTGGGCAGCATATAGATTTGCAGCAGTTCGATTTTGTTCTTGGCAAACCTGCTTTCGATATTATTCGCCAGTTGGTAGCGGGAAAAAGTCGCATTCCGCTGTGTCAGGTGGCAGATGCCCGCGACGCTGCCAACAATCGGGTGAGCTACCTGACTAAGCAACTGCAACGCACCGCACAGACCGTACTGGAAGAGCAAGGCGCCGAAAATCTTTGTGTGGGTTATCCTTTCGTACAAGGCCGACTCAACAACGATACGGTTGTCCGCTGTCCGCTGCTGTTTTTTCCGGTGCGGCTGGCGACGCACAACGGCAAATGGCTCTTGACGCTGCGCGAAGACGTGCCGATTGGCTTTAACAAGACCTTTCTGCTAGCGTATGCGCATCACAACGGGCAGCCGCTCAATCAGTTGCTCAATGATTGGACACCCGAAAATCCCGCTGAAGACGTAATAACATTTCTCACAGGACTGTATCGCCTGCTGGAAAGCGCCAAACTGGAACTTCATTTTAATGCCGGACAGTTCGAGGAGCGGTTGCAGCCTTTTACTACTTTCACCAGAAAAGAATTAGACGCAGCTACAGCCACAGGGCAGCTCAAATTAGTTCCCGAAGCGGTTTTAGGGCAGTTTCCACAGGCAGATTCTTACCTTGCACCCGACTACGACGTGCTGTTGGCAGACGAGCAGGCGGAGGATCTCGAAGTATTTTTCAACAAGGCAAATGTGCGGCAAGCGCCTCGCGAAGAGGAAATCGTAACTCCCTACGAGATAGATGCTACGCAGGAAAAAGCGCTGCGATTAATCAAAAGCGGGCAGTCGCTGGTCGTGCAAGGCCCGCCGGGAACAGGCAAGTCGCAACTCATTGTCAATCTGATTGCCGACGCAATGGCTTCGGGAAAGCGCGTGCTGGTGGTTTGCCAGAAAAAGGCTGCCTTAGATGTTGTTTATCAGCGTTTGCAGGAAAAAGAACTGCATCATTTTGCAGCGCTTGTCCACGATTTTCAGCAAGACCGCGCCCGCATTTATGCCAATATTGCCCGCCAGATTCAGCAGGTGCAGGAAAAGCACGAGCAGCGCATAGATGTAGAAATGCTGCAAAACGAGCAGCAGTTTTTGCAAATCGCACGGCGCATTGTGCAAGCCGAGCGCGAGTTGGAGGACTTCCGCAAAGCCCTCTTCGATGAAAGTACTTGCGGCATCAGCGCCAAAAATCTTTACCTGACCAGTTCGCTCAAGCGTCCGCATGTGCAGATGAGCGAGTCCTTGTCCAACTATTTTAACCATGAAAATGCGCAGTCCTTTGCAAACCTTTTGCAGCGCTATCTTTCCTATGCGCGGCAGACAGACGCTCCGACTTCGCTCTGGCGCAACAGGCGTTCTTTTGCCGAAAAATCCATTGCCGACCTGCGCCCGATGCAGCAAGTTTTGGAGAAAGTTCCGGCGGTGGTTGATATTTGCAGGCACATGCTCGCTGATAATCCGCTGACGCAGGACTTTACCCAAAAAACATGGACAAGGGTGAGTCGGCTTCCTGAAAGTTTGCGACAACTTCAGGATACGCTTGAGCCGCGAGCAAGTTGCCTGCAATGGGAGGCTTACAATACAATAGCGGCGCAGTGGCTGCAACGCAATCGGGCGCAACTGCCGCTGAATTTTGCGCAGGTGGCAGCACAGGTCGTAGCGTGGGCAGAGGAGCTGAGCAACTGGCAATTAGCGCCGCAGGCAGTACCCGAAGCTAAAGTATTGCTCCAAAGCTATCTGCACGATCATCAAAACTGGACAGGTGCAATCAAATGGTTCTTTTCCGGGAAAAAGAAACAACTGCGCGAGTGGCTGACTTTGCATCAGTTGCCGCTTTCGGTGCAAGGTGCAAGCGATTTGCTTCACAAAATTACTTGCTACGAGCAACTGCAAGCCGCAAAATCTGCGCTGCAAGGAATATTACCCTTTCTGCCTTATCCCGATTCGCTGGATGTTCAACAATGGAAAATATTTTTCACAAAAACCGTAGAATATCGGCAAATCCTTGCCGACTGGTGCGATTTTGTAGCTGAGCATTTGCCCGATTTTGACGTAGTGACAAGCAAGTGGGAGGCCTTGCCGCGGCAGTGGCGACAGTTGGCAGTTGCTATGCAAAAAATTACCGACTGGCAGCAGACCTGGGGACAGGTTCTTTCCGAAGCCCAGCAGGATTTTCTCTGGGCTTATCCCGAAGAGGCAGCAGCGATGCGCACGCAGTTGGATGCGCTTTTTGAGGATTTATGTGCGATAGATGCGCTCAAATCGGAGCTGAAGAGCGAAGAGCAGGAAATGATTGAGTTATTAGCCACAGAAGCTCCCGATCGCTACGAGGAATGGCTGCCGATTTTTGAAAACTCATGGCGTTTGGCTGCGCTTGTGCGTCTGGAAAATCTTTTTCCTGTTTTGCGCAAGGCAAGCGGACAGGCGCTGCTGCAAACTGCTGACGCACTGCGGCAGGCAGTCGTACAAAAACAGGCGCTTAGTTTACAGATTGCACAGTCGCGGGCTTGGGAGCGTGCTTTCAGTAACTTAGAATACAACCGCCTGCAAAATTTAGTTAGCTACCGCGATCTGTTGCATCAGGTAAGCAAAAAGCGGGGAGTTTGGCCGCTGCGCAAACTGATTGCAAGCTATTGGGATGAGTTAGCGAACCTTGTACCCTGTTGGCTGGCTTCGCCTGAGTCTGCCTCGGCGCTGTTCCCGATGCAAGAGCTTTTCGATCTGGTAATTTTTGACGAGGCTTCGCAATGTTTTGCCGAGAAAGGCATTCCGGCCATGTACAGGGGCAAACAGGCCGTCATCGTTGGCGATGATAAGCAGTTAGCTCCCTTCGATTTGTACCGCCCGCGCTGGGAGGAGGTCAATTCCGAAGAGGAGGCAGCTCCCGAACTGGAGGTAGAGTCGCTGCTCGATCTGGGTAAGCGTTACCTGCCGCAGATGATGCTCACCGGACACTACCGCAGCCGCTACCCTGAACTGATCGGATTTTCGAACCGCCATTTTTATCAGCAGAAACTGCAAACGCTGCCCTATCGCAGCGATTGGCAGCCACAAAGCAGCGCTATTCGCTTTGTGAAGGTCGAGGGCATTTGGGAGGGCAAAACCAATCGCATCGAAGCCGAAACCGTCGTGCAAATCATTAGCGAGCAATTAGTACAGTATCCCGATCGAAGCATCGGTATCATTACATTCAATATTCACCAGCAGCAGCTCATCATGGATTTACTAGAGCAAAGCGGACTTTCGCTGCCCGCTTCGCTGTTTGTCAAAAATATTGAAAACGTGCAGGGCGATGAACGGGACTGTATCGTCTTTTCCGTCGGCTATGCGCCCTCGGCTGCGGGCAGACTGCAACTCAACTTTGGCAGCCTGAGCCAAGTCAAAGGCGAAAACAGGCTGAACGTAGCCGTTACCCGCGCTCGCGAGCGCATTATTGTAGTCAGCAGTATTTTTCCACAGCAGCTACAGGTGGAAAACGTTGCCAACAATGGCCCGCGCCTGTTGCGTGCTTATTTGGAATATGCCTATGCGGTGTCGGAACAGGCACCGCATGTGAGCGCAGTGGTTCGGGGGAGCGAACAACTGCCCGATCACTCGTTGGCAAGCCGCTTGCAAAGCGCAGACAGTCGCCTGCGGAGCGGTCAGCCCTTCGCCGATCTGATAGCAACTGACGAGAATGCTGTGCCTACAACGATGATCCTGACCGACGACTTACCTTTTTATCGTGCAGTTTCGGCGCGTAGCATCTTCGTGTATCAGCCGCTGCATTTCAACCGCAAAGCATGGGACTATCGGTATCAGTTCAGCCGCAACTGGTGGAAGGAAAATGGGTAAATAAATCCTCTATAGGAGGTATTTGTTGCAGCCTTTAAACCGTTACTTACGTAATATAGGAGATCGGCTAAGCCGCCCGATCTTTGTATATTGCAGACAAAATGTAACTCATTTTCCATGAAAAAGTTATTTTTTATTGCGTTGATGGCGCTTGCCATGCTCCAGCCAATTTGGGCAGAGGCAGCAGCGCCTTATCCTGCTCATGCCGCTGCAATAGCGCATAGTTTGTATGTGCCAACACCTGCCGATACCCTGAAAGCAATCAGGTTAGAACAGCCTAAGGATGTAGTGATTACGGGCAAAGAGCAAATAATTACATGGACTGCCAATTTTACGGATACAGTTCGGATAGAGCTTTTCAAAAACGAAGTCCTCTATGCAACAGTAGAATACCGTATAGCGAGCCGCCCGGGTGCAAATAGTTTTGTTTGGAACGTGCCTGCCAACTTTCCCAAGGGCGGTGGCTACCGGATCGTAGTCCAGTCGGTTAATGACAACAACCTGAATGGTAAAAGCAACTTGCTGACTTTCAAAGCAGACAGCAAGAACAACCGCAGGTATATCTGGATAGCAGGTAGTTTGATTTTAGCTGTAGGGCTTAGCTTCCTTGGTATTCAGCTTGCCCGGCCGCGCACTGGCGAACTTCCTGAGCCTCCGCTGCCGGACGGCCAGTAACAAAAACGAATCCATTTTTTTCAAGTAATTTTCAAACTTTGCCACAAGATGATGACAAAGCAACTATTTCAAAAATTAATGTTGTGGGCGCTGCTACTGACACCTGTCTGGGCATCTGCGCAGGCTGTAACGCTCACCTCGCCCAACGGCGGCGAAAACATCACGGCTGGTAGTACGGTCAATATTACCTTTACATTTATTCCGGCAAGCATTCCGGCAAACGATGTATTCGTATTGGAACTGCTGGCAGGCGGCGAACTCTACCAGACTCTTACGCCGTCTGCGATTACGGCAAGTCCTTTTGTGTGGAACGTTCCTGCAACGATAGCCAGCCGCAATGACTACCGCATTCGAATCCGCCGCGCTACTGCTTCGGCAGAAACCGACCAAAGTGATAATAACTTCACTATTACCGGCGGCAGAAGTATTACCATCACCCAGCCCAACGGTGGGCAGGCGCTGCAAAAGCCAACTATCACCACTATCACATGGACAAGCACAAACCTGCCTCCGACAGAAAACGTGCGCATAGAGCTTTTGCGCGGCGGCAGCGTGCAGGCGGTTTTGTTTGCTTCCACTCCCAACGACGGCACAGAGCTTTGGAACGTAGCCGCTGACCTGCCCGATGATGCCAACTATCGCATCCGCATCAGCAGCGTTGCCGATCCTTTTGTAAGAGCTTCCAGTGCATTCGATTTTATCATTGGGCGTGTGCTGCTTTTAGAAGCGCCTAATGGCGGCGAACGGTGGCAGCGCGGCACAACGCAAAATATCCGCTGGCTAACCAGTATCCCGGGTAATTTTCGCATTGAGTTGCTCAAGGCAGGAGTTGTAACGGCAAGCATTAGCACAGGTACGGGCTTGCAGACTTTTCCATGGACAATACCTAATAACCTGCCCGACGGCGACGACTATCGCGTCCGCCTGACAAATAACTCGGATAATACGATCAGCGTTACTTCTGCTAATAACTTTACGATTGGTAATTTCCTGATCCTGAATGCTCCTGCGACAGGTGCAAACGTTTTGCGCGGCGCTAATTTTAATATCACATGGGAAACTAATTTGACGGGAAACCTGCGCATAGAACTGCTGCGCGGCGCTGTAACTGAAGTGCTGGCGGCAAGCGTTCCTGCTGCCAACGGGACTTTTACATGGACAGTTGCTAATACGCTGCCCGAAGGCAACGATTATCGCATTCGTTTGACGAGCCTCGATACTACGCCTGAATATGTAGCCACTTCGGGTAATTTTTCCATTGCAGGGCCTTTTGGGCGCATTGTTTCCCCCAATGGCGGGGAGGTATTTAACCGCACCCGCAACTTCCCGATCATTTGGCAGAGCAACTTGGGCGGTAATGTGAACATAGACCTCGTGCGCGCCGGAACAGTTGTTCAAAATCTTGCAACCAGCATCCCGAATAATGGCAACTTTGATTGGCTGATTGCACCGACTGTAACGCCTGCTAATAACTATCGCATCCGAATTACTTTCCTTGCCAATAACTCCAGCTCGGAGAGTGCGGCAAACTTCGAAATTCTGGCCGATCCTGTAATTACTGTACAGACACCGAACGGCGGCGAAACCTTTTTTCGCACCCGCAGCCATGCGATTGTATGGACGGACAATATTCCCGAAAATGTGAACATTGATCTGTTCAGAGGAGGTAACTTCCTGCGCCCGATTGCTACTAATGTAGCCAGCAATGGCAATTTCCAATGGACAGTTCCTGCTGATGTGCCTGTGGGCAACAACTACCGCGTGCGCGTCAGAAGTGCGCAGGACTCACTCATCCGCGATTTGAGCGATAATGACTTTGCGATTGCCAATAATGACACAATCCGCGTTACTGCACCCAATGGCGGTGAGGCTATCGTGCGCGGTACAACATTCACTATCCGCTGGCAAACCAACATTACGCAAGGCAACGTAATTATTGAACTGTTGCAAAACAACAATCTGCTGGGCGTTGTCAATCCCAGTGTTCCTGCGGCGCAGGGCAGCTTTACATGGATTGCGCCTGTAGGGCTGGGTATCGGTCAGGAGGGTTACCGCATTCGTGTACGTACAGAAGACAACCGCGCTACCGATGTAAGCGACAACGATTTCCGCCTCCTGGCACAGCAGTTCAGCATTATCACTCCTTCCGGTGGACAGCAACTGTTTCTTGGCTTTGGCTATGACATCACATGGGTAACCAACCTGCCCGGCAATGTGCGCATAGACTTGTTCCGTGGCAGCGTTTCGTTGCGTACTATTGCAGACAATGTTACGGGCAATATTTTCCGCTGGGTAGTTCCTACAGATCTACCACCATCGAGCGATTACCGCATCCGCATCACCAATCTGGGAGACGAAACACGTTTCACAGAAACCGTTGGCTTTATAGAACTGATCCGTCCGACAATCACAGTGCTGACACCTAATGGTGGAGAAGCGTGGTTTAGCAATAACTTCCGCTACAACATCACTTGGCAGGACAATCTTAACGGGGAACCTGTACGCATAGACTTGCTCAGAGGTGGCGTAGTGCTGCAAAACATTGCCACTTCGGTAACAGGCGGCACTTTCAACTGGACGCTGCCTGACAACTTGACTACAGGTACAGATTATCGCGTTCGCATCAGCGCAGTAGGTGCGCCTACATTCTTCGACGACAGCAATGCCGATTTCCGCATTACTCGCCCCGAAATTACGGTAACATCGCCTGCTGCAGGCGTTACATGGTTTCGCACGCTGTCTTACAATATTGTATGGCAGAGCAATCTTGGCAACCTGCTGCACCGGATAGAGTTGGTGAATGCTGACGGAACGCTTGTGCGCGAGATTGCAAGCAGCGTAGAGAATAGCGGCACTTTTAATCGCCTGATTACACCAGACTTTCCTTTGGGAACGAACTTCCGAGTACGCGTTTCGGTTGCCACCAATAGCGCTGTTTTCGGACTTAGCAATGGCGTATTCAGCATTGCCGTAGATAATATTCCGCCGGTAATCAGCAATACCAACTTCCCGACAGTACTTGACCTGAGCCAAACGATCGAATCTATTGCGCCGACGATTACCGCTACGGACAACGTAGGCATTCAGCGCGTGATATGCTTTTTTAAAGGTATTACGCAAGACGATAACTCATTCCGCCAGCGCGATGCCGTACTGACAGATAACGTTTATCGTGCATTTATTGCCAGTGGAGATTTTGACGAACTGGGCGTAGAGTACTTCTTCGAAGTAATTGATCGTTCGGGCAATACAACCAGATCGCAGCGCGGCTACACCTACGTGCGCTACTCGAGCAGTCGCGGGCTGCTTATTCCCGACATCCGCTTTGGTCAGTCGCAGGAGGCATATCAGATCATTTCTGTACCGCTCAACTTAGACAACCGCGATGCGCTTGCCGTACTCGAAAATGAACTGGGGCAACCCGACAGGCTTCGTTGGAGGCTTTTCCACTACGAAAACGGACAAAATCTCGAATATCCGCAAGGTTTCCGCAATATTGTCCTTGGCAGAGGTTACTGGCTGATCGTGCGCGAACCATGGGCAGGTGCTTCCAATAGCATTGATACCGGCCCGGGCGATGGAGCGCGTAATAATCAAGCCAATCCTTTTGTAATGAACCTGCAACAAGGCTGGAATCAGATTGCATCGCCGTATAACTTCAATATTTCGTGGAACGATGTACGTGCGGCCAATAACAACCCGAACGGCTTGGGCAGGCTGCGTACTTTCGATGGTAACTTCCGCGATGAAGACGTGCTGCGCAGATTCCGCGGTGGCTTTGTATTTGCCGATCGCCCGTTGAGTGTGAACATTCCTGTACTGAAAAACCGCAGTATCAACAGCGGCAGACTGGAAGCAGAAGATCAAACCCTGCGCAACCCGCTCAACAGCGGCGCATGGGATGTGCAACTGCGCGTCCGCAACGGCGAGTTGGTCAATACGCTCGGTGGCTTTGGTATGCGCCCCGATGCAGCCGAACTCAAAGACGATTACGACGATATGACACTGCCGCGCTTTGCCGACTATCTGGAGGTAAATTTCCTGCGCACCGATTATTTCTATCCTAAGTTTACCAAAGACGTAGTGCCAACAGCGGGCGAGTACGTCTGGGAATTCAGCATCGAAACCAATCGCACAGGTGGCAATATATCCATCGAGTGGGATAACAGCTACTTTGGCAGCAGCGCGATGCTATTCCTCTATGACCGCGAGGCACAGCGCTACGTGGATATGAGCAAAACCAATCGCTACACTTTCCGCAGCGAACAGGCGGCGCATCGCTTCCGCGTGATCTACGGCGACTGGAACTTTGTGCAGCGACAAATGAATGTAGAGCAGGTATCATTTCAGGTATGGCCTAACCCGGCACACAGCCAAGCCAACCTAGACTTTGCCCTGCCCGATCATCTGGAAGGTGCAAACGTGCAACTGAGCATTGTCAATGCGATGGGACAACAGGTGTTCAGCGAAGGCAAACAGTACCGCGCAGGTTTCCACACCCGTACATGGGATCGGAATGCTGCCCAACTGCTGGCAAAAGGCGTATATCTCTGTCGTTTGGAGGTAAGCCATCCTTCATTGGATAAGCCGATGGTTGTTCTGCGTCGTTTAGTAATAGAATAAGCCGGCAATTGGCGCTATAGCCATTTATAGCTAATTTTGGCAGGGGTTTGCAAAAGCCTCTGCCATTTTTATTCTCAAACCGACACTATGAAAGGTATCATCTTAGCCGGAGGCTCCGGTACGCGCCTATATCCGATTACGATGGCGGTCAGCAAGCAGTTAGTGCCTGTGTACGACAAGCCGATGATCTATTATCCCCTCTCCACGCTGATGCTGGCAGGCATCCGCGAAATTCTAATTATTACTACGCCCGAAGATCAGCCCTCATTTATGCGCTTGCTGGGCGATGGCAGCAGAATTGGCTGTCGCTTCGAGTATGCCGTGCAACACGTTCCCAATGGTTTGGCGCAGGCTTTCGTGATCGGACGCGAGTTTGTCGGACAGGACAAGGTAGCGCTTGTGCTCGGCGATAATATTTTCTACGGCGCAGGCATGTCTGCACTGCTGCAAGCGAACAACAATCCCGATGGTGGAGTGGTATTTGCCTACCACGTATCCGATCCAGAGCGCTATGGCGTAGTGGAGTTCGATGGGCAGATGAATGTACTTTCTATCGAGGAGAAACCTCAACAGCCCAAGTCCAACTATGCTGTTCCGGGGCTGTATTTCTACGATAATACAGTGCTTGATATTGCTGCCAATATTAGCCCCTCTGCGCGAGGGGAGTATGAAATCACAGATGTCAATAAGGAATACCTGCGGCAAAACAAGCTCAAAGTGGGCGTATTGCAGCGCGGTACGGCGTGGTTAGACACCGGCACGTTCAATTCGCTCATGCAGGCCGGACAGTTCGTACAAGTGATCGAAGAGCGCCAAGGACTGAAGATAGGCTGTATTGAGGAAGTTGCTTACAAAATGGGCTTTATTGGCAAACAGCAACTGCTCGAAATAGCAGAACCGTTGCTCAAGAGTGGCTACGGGCAGTATTTGGTCAAATTGGTACAGAATTAGGCTTTATTTAGCCCCAGATATATTGTCCCAGATCGAAAAGCTGCCAGATAGAAGCAATAACTACGGCTACCAGCAGGCGATACGTCCAAATGGCAGCGTACTGGCTTTTCAAAGCAAAACGCGCTGCTACGAATGCGCCAATACTTTGCCCGATTGCCATGATACCGCCATAGATCCAGTCCACTTGCCCGTAATAAATAAAGATCAGGAACGAGGGAATATTGATGAAAAAAACAACGCTTAGTTTGAGAATAGTTGATTCCTGCGTATTGAACCGCGCCACTAGCACCAAAGCGATCATTAGGAAAATACCAATCCCCGCCTGAATAAATCCGCCGTAAAAGCCAATGGCAAAAAATACAATTAGGTTTAGTAAATTTCGCTGGCCGGCGGCTTCGCTTTGTTCGCGTTGCCATTTTTTGGGTTTGTAGAGGATAATGAATAGCATCAGCACCATGATGATGCCGAGCCAGCGCTCAAATACTTCGCCCGAAGTTTGCGTGGCCAGCCATGCCCCAACGATACCACCCAGCACCGCAGGAACAACAAACCATGCAGAACCCTGTACGTGTGCCTTGCCATGCCGGGCAAAGGCAAACATGCCTACCGAAGTTTGTACCATTACGCCCAGTCGGTTGGTTCCATTGGCAATATTGGCAGGTAGCCCTGCAAAAATCAGCGCAGCAATCGTTACGACTGAGCCGCTGCCCGTCAATGTATTAACAAAACCTGCAAAACAGCCTGCCACCAACAGCAGCAGGTACAGTCCTGTATCAGCAAAATTCAAATCAATCAAGTGTTAACGTTGTTGGCAGTTTTGTTGGAAAATGCAGCAATGAACCTGTCCATTGCAGAGAATACGAGTTCGATGCTGTATCCCGAGAGGAAAGATAGCGCAAAGGGTCCTAAGTTGTACACGCTGAAGATCTCTCCTCCGTTTATTCCACCAACGGGGGTCAGAAACCATCCGACGATCAACCCTGACAGTGCGCCCAATTGAATCCGCAGGTTGTAGTTTACCGCGTCGTCGTTAGAATAAGTCATGTTTTGTACCTCTTCAGAAATTTCGCGCAGTACGTAGGCACAAGCGCCCATCATACCATAGAGGAGCGGTAGTAGATACATATTCACTACCTGCAAGGGAAAGCCAACCGAGTAAGCCATCCGTGCCAGCGGTCGGTAGCGGTTAAAGCTATCATCTTGCGGTGCCCAGCCAACATCTACGATTGCGACGGTATCTCTTTCTATGTTGGGTGTATAAAGACCCAGTGTAATAGTGCGTGTCCACCAGCGATGCCAACCGATCATGTAGTTAAAGTTGGACTCTAATATTGTTTGCGACTTACCCAAGTCGTAGTACAGTTGCCAGTACTTGCTGCTGTCGGCAGATTGTTCGGTAACATTTGCCTGTAATTGCCAACTTTTGAAGAGCAATGAGTCAAAGTTTGCCTGTAGATTTTTATTTTCTCTGGTAAGTTCGCTGCCCGTAAAAGAGTAAATCTGTGCAACAATAATCATAAGCAATATCACAATGGCAACAGCCCGATAGCGCAATACCGCTAGGCGCGAATCAGCTATGTTTTGGTCTTGCCAGTTGCCTGTGAGCATTTTTAGCAGGAAGGAGGCTCGCTTTCCGTAGAAGCGCTTACCCGCCTTGATACTACTGACCGTTGCCGGACGAACGGCGATAGATATTTCCCGATAGGCTTTCCAAAATGCGGATTCCTTTTCGGCATCCCACTCTTGTATGTACTTAGCAGAAATAATGGCTGCCATTGTCTCGTCCGAAATATCAATACCCTTGTGGATGGTGTACTCCAGTAAAATATTTGCTTCTTCGGCAGCCCACTTGATCTGTGCGTGTATATCCCTGACAGGAGGCTCTGTCGGCAGTTGATCCTCATTTTCGACAGGCTTCTCTACTGTCCTTTCTGTGTTGAGCGGTGTTTGCTCTTCGAGAATCTCATCAGGCGTTTGGGAACTCATAAAAAAATCGGATGATGTAAGAAAGTCCAATTTACAAAGCTTTGCACAAAAAAAGTCATAGCATCTATATTTGTACGATTTATTGGACAAACCTATGCAACATATTTTGGTAACAGGTGGGGCAGGCTTTATCGGAGCTAATTTTCTGCCTTATTTTCTGGAAAGCAATCCCGACTGTTTTGTCGTCAATTTAGATCTGCTTACCTATGCGGGCAATCTTGACAACCTACAAGAGATAGACGGGCATCCGCGTTATAAGTTCATTAAAGGGGATATTTGCAACCGCGAGTTGGTAGAGTTTATCTTCCGCGAGTACGACATACGCGGCGTGATTCACTTTGCTGCCGAAAGCCATGTGGATAATTCCATTGCAGGGCCGGAAGCCTTTATCCGCACCAATGTTAATGGTACGTTCACGCTCATAGACGTTGCCCGCCGCTACTGGATGGATGCGCCGTTTGAATATAAAGCCGCTTATCAGAACTGCCGCTTTCACCATGTTTCTACCGATGAGGTCTATGGCACGCTGGGCGCAACAGGGCTGTTCACCGAAACTACGCCCTACGCCCCTAACAGCCCTTACAGCGCCTCCAAAGCCGGCAGCGATATGATTGTGCGCAGCTACTTCCACACCTACGGCATGAACTGCGTAACAACCAACTGTTCCAATAACTATGGTCCCAAGCAGCACGACGAAAAACTCATCCCCGTCATCATTCGCAAGGCACTGAACAGACAGCCTATCCCTATCTATGGCGATGGGCAGAACGTCCGCGACTGGCTGTACGTCTTAGACCATTGCAAAGGCATTGCCCTTGCCTACCACACAGGTACGGCAGGCGAAACCTACAACATCGGCGGCAGAAACGAGCGTACTAATTTGCAGGTAGTCCATACCATCTGTGAAATTTTAGATAAAATGAATCCGTTGGCATCGGGTTCGTACAAGCAGTTCATTTCATTCGTAAAAGACCGCGCCGGACATGACCGCCGCTATGCAATTGATGCCTCTAAAATTGAAAATGAACTCGGCTGGCGTGCCGATGAAAACTTTGATACAGGCATTGAAAAAACAGTTGTCTGGTATCTGAACAAATACACAACTTAGTAGCTATGGAAATTCTTCGGGAAGAATTCATACAGTTTCTGGCAGGTAAAAATATAGATGCTGCGGCGCTGGCAATCGCCGAGCCGCAGCTTTTCGAAGAATGGCTGCAACTCTTTTCGCAGGTACATCCCAAAAGTTTTGTCGCACAGAAGCTCTACCAGATCAATCAGGTACGGCGAAAATACCAATTAAAGAAGTAGATTTGCTAAGCGCAGCACCTGATTGATTGTGCTGAAACTTGTTTGTAGGTACTATTGTCGAACTGCCAGCGCGCGCCGACTGTGTTTCCAGAAAAATCTTTCCGATCCGCAGCGCTGATAAAATCTGTACTACCTCAAAGAAAAAACCTGCCGCATCATGCCTAACGGCAGCATGAGCAAGGCATCGGAAAAAGAGTTTGCAGCCATCATTTGAAGCATCCTGCGGGGAATAAAAGTAGCCAACCATTTGGCAGCCACATTTTTACGCATAACTTTGCAGCCTCATTTTTACATGACAATCAATTATTTAGCTTACCGGAATGGAACTTTATTTAGACTCGGTTGATATCAAAGAGATCGAACAAGCAATGAAACTTGGTTTCGTAGCAGGTTTGACCACTACGCCTACCTTCATGCACCGCGAAGGTATTACCGACATAGACGGCACAATCCTCAAACTATCGCAAATGGTGCCTGTTTTGCAGGTAGAAGCGCTCGGAGAAACAGCAGATGCTATTTATACAGAAGCCAAGCGCCTCATCAGCATTGGCTTAGATCCTAAGAAAACCGTTTTCAAAATCCCTGTATCGCTCGAAGGCGTAACGGCTTGCAAGCGCCTGAGCAACGAGGGTATCATGGTGAATATTCACTTGGTTTACACGCTGCAACAGGCATACATGGCAATGGCAGCGGGCGCAACTTATGTCTGTCCGCTGGTGGGTCGCTTGCAAGATCAGGGACACGACGCGCTTGCACTGGTTGAACAGTGCGTAGAAGCTGTGAACTATTACGGCTACGACTCAAAAATCATGTTCTCTTCTGTTCGCCATGCTGAGCACGTGCGCAATGCCATCAATATTGGCGTACACACCTGCACGGTGCCATGGAAAGTGATGAAGTCGCTCACCGAAAACAACTTCACTACTGTTGGTACGCAGCAGTTCATCGAACATACCAAGTTGATGACCATGCGCGTAAAAGAGGTGATGAGCAGCGAAAATCCTATAGTGCAGACGCATCATTCGGTAATAGATGCTATTGTAGTGATGACCAAAGCAGGTTTTGGGGCAGTAACAGTGGTTGAAGCTGACGGCACTGTAAAGGGCGTATTCACCGACGGCGATTTGCGCCGCCACTTGGAGCACGGCGAAGGTATTCTGCAAAAGAAAATGGGTGAACTCACTTTCAAGCAGCCCATTACGATTCAGGCAGATGCCCTGCTGTTCGAGGCTTCTGAAATCTTCAAGAAAAGTCAGGTGGATACTATTGTTGTTGTCAACGGAACGAAGGCTGTCGGCATGATAGATGTTCAGGACATCGTAAAACTGAGCTGAGAAGTAGTTTAATATGAGTCATCCCAAAAATTCCGATAGAACACAGCGTTCCAAAAATTCGGGATGGCTCATGTTTGTTTCCTATCCCAACCTATGCAATCCTCCACAGTTCCCGCCCTTTTTCAAGCCATTGGTGGCGAGTTTCTGACAGATCCTGCCGTTTTGCAAAACCGAATCAGCCGCTTACAGGCTGTTTTTTTTGATTGGGACGGCGTTTTTAACAGCGGAACGAAAGGTAAACAAACCGGCAGCCCTTTTTCCGAACCCGATGCGGCAGGCACAAACTATCTGCGCTTTGGTCTCTGGCTGCTTAGCGGACAGATGCCCAAGGTATTCATTATTACAGGTGAAAATAATCCTTCCGCCTTTCAGTTAGCGCAGCGCGAACACTTTGACGGCGTGTGCTTTGGCTTTGCCGATAAAACTCAAGCCCTTGCATGGCTGCAGGAACAATACAGCATTCGGTCCGAACAAACAGCTTTTGCCTTTGATGATGTGTTGGATTTGGCACTGGCAGCGCAATGCGGGCTACGGCTTATGGTGCGCCGCAATGCAAGCCCAATGCTGACCGAATACGTAAAAAAACAAAAATTCGCCGATTATATCACAGGCAGTACGGGCGGTGAACATGCTGTGCGCGAAATCTGCGAACTGATCTTAGGCTTAGGCAATATTTACGAACAGGTACTTGCAGAGCGAATTGCCTATTCTGCTGATTACCAACAATTTTTAGCACTCAAAAAAACTCTTGCACCTGTTTTTATTACCTGTCAGAGCGAGCAGGTCGTTAAGGTGCAAGAGCTTATCTGATCAAAGCAACAATTTGCAGCACTATCGGCGTTGCTGGATACTCTCCAGCAGGCGAACTGCGCTTTCTCCAAGATGTGTATTCAGCGAGGCGCGATACTCGGGGCTGTTGCGATAGTTTCTGCCTTCTATTGCAAAGAAATCCTGAATAGCCGGCTGCCAGTCGGAAACCATCGGCATAATGATGCCAAATTCTTCAGCAGTGAAGTCTCCGACAGGGTGGCGCTTGACAGGCAATTTATCGCGGATCGCGTCATTGTAATAAACAAAATCCAAGTTGGTAAAACCTTTTGGGTCTTGCGCAACGGACTGGATAGCCTCGATACTCGAGGATAAGTATTTGATTTGCATTTCCGGCATATATTGCTTTTTGAGCGATTCGATGCGCTGTGCATTGGTAGTACCTTTAACAGTATAAGCAATCATGCCTGCGAAATCTTTACCCAACAGTTCTATTTTGCGCAAAGTAGGTACTGAGCTATGGGTTAGCAGTACGGTAGTGTTGCTAATAAATGGAGGCGAAAAGCGAATTTCTTTCTTACGTGCTTCTGTGATCGTGATGTTTCCAATACCGAAAAATCCATTACCGGATGCTTTGGTAACATCGTAGAATTTTGCAAAATCTTCGTAAGGGCGATAAACGATTTTTACCTTGATGCCTTTTTGCATCTCTAAGTATTTGGCAAAATTCTCCATCAGATCAACACAAATGCCTTTGGGCTTGTCTTTCTGGGAAGAACTGTAGGCAAACATAGGAGTTTGAATATAGTTTACTACTATAGTAGCTTCCTTAGTTTTTTGGGCTTCTGCCCAACTGGTGGCTTTGACATTCTGAGCGCTCGCAAACATCGAAAAGGTAATAAATGCCAGCAATAGCAAGCATTTTATTGTAGTAGATATGGATACCATAGGTTTAGAAATTAAGTGTGGAATCAAAAATAATATTTTTTTACACAGCTAATAAGCTAAACGCTAAAGCAACTTATTTTTTTTGCGCGAAAAATTATTTTGTAGCTTATTCGGATAGTAAAAGCGCTTTTTGAGCATCTCGCTTATCTCGCCCCGCTGCTTGTAGCCTTGATAAGTACCCCAGAATTGCATCAGGCGAAAGATAAAGATTTCGCGCCAATTGTTCCAGAAAACGCCTTCTTGTAGGGCATGATACCAGTCGCTGATAACGTTGGTAGAAAACAAATACAAAAAATCGCGCAAAGAAAAGCGTGCTTCAGGAAAAATGCGCTTATAGGCGATCGCCTCGCGGCGGTAGCGGTTTAGGATGCGCTGAGGGGTTTCCTCGTGGATATGCACGATAGGCGCTTCAGGAACGTATGCCAGCAGATAACCTTTTTGCAATGCCTTTTTGGCCCAATCCAAATCTTCTAATCCTGTGAGTTGTTCGTCGTAGGGTAGCTGCTCCCAAACGTCGCGGCGGATGCACGCATTGGCATTGTTACAAAACGGATGATCCTGCAAGTACCAGTGCGGCTCGGGGGGAAACCACTTGTGAAAAATCTGGTGTTCGGAATACTTGGTAAGTTCGTTGCCGACTTGCCTGCCAAAGGTTAGTGCTACACGGCTGTCCGCGGCAAAAGGTGCTAGCATTTTTTCTATCCAGTCGTTGCCCGTAGGATAGACGTGGGCGCTTGCAATAAGCACATAGGGGGCAGATGCGGCTGCAATCCCGCGGTTGAGTGCCCGCCCGAAGGTGAACGCTGCCGACGGGATATGCACTAACTTAGCAGGATATTGCTCTACAATGGCAATTGTGCGGTCGGTCGAGCCGGAATCTACCACTACTATCTCAACGTCGGTGAAGGTTTGCTGCATAATGCAGTCCAATAGCTTACCGATATGTTTTTCTTCGTTGTGACAGCGGATAACAACCGAACAGCGCGCCATAGTTTGCTTAAAAATCAGAAATCGCGCAAAAATACACTAACTTTTAGCTGAACCTTTGCCTAATGATGCTATCGAATACTGTTGCCTACGCTGATTTTTTGTTGCGACTACTTCTGTGTGTGGTAGAAGAAACCGCTGCCCGTTGGATATGCAGTAAAAAGCAGGAATTAACGGACAGTTTTATGGCACAGAATTTTTACTTAGCTTTTGCTGCCGCTGTTGCCTTTTCCTCAAGCGCACATACACCGCGCTGTCGAAGGCAACGCACTAACATGAGGCTGTCTAAAAAGCGCGAGTGTAGCACAGACTTCAGTCTTTAACTATTTGATTATCAAGCAACTAATAAATGACAGACTAAAGTCCGTGTTACTTTTTGGACAGCCTCTTGCACTGGAAAATCCATACGCTGCGGAATATCTGGACGAAAATGAATGGAATCAGATGGTGCTAAAAGCAATCTTTACCAATCAGCCTGTGCAAAAAATTATTGGCTTGCGGGAGCGCGCTAATGCCAATCTGGCGCGGATGCTTTCTGACTTTGCGCACGAGTGCGGGGCAGCAGGGAGGCATGTTGTTCCCAATTTGTGGCTATGTGTGAGCGATTTTGTTAACGATGACATTCTTGCCGACTTGCGCAAACTTATAGACAGTGAAGAACCTGTTCAACGACTTGCTGCAGCATTAGTCTGCCGCAACAGCGGGAATGCCGCTGCCAAAAGCCTGCTCGACTAACACCCCGACCTGCAACAGCAATTGGCGCAGGGTTTGGACTGGGAGGACTTGCGCTAATCTCGATTTTTATATGTTAAAGTACGCGACGTAGTTGTACCTTAAATTCACTTCTCCGATTGCCGTCTATTCTGTCTAACCCCGAACCGAAAGTGTTTTGATTGCGCAGTTCTGTAAACGCATAGCGCAGCCAAAGATCGGTTTTCCGCCCAATATTGAACTGTGCCATATAGTAATTGCGAAAGCCGCGCCCATTGTAAGCCGGAATACTAAAAGAGTAGAGTACGTCTTTTTCAAAAATAAACTGGCGGTTTTCAAAGTCGTCAGTATCGAACAAGGCAAAGCGGCTGCTGATTTTCACCAATTGAAAGTCTAGAACAAGGTCTTGCACAATGGCAACGCCTTGTGTCATTGCGCCTCCCTGTTGCTGGAAACTGCTCCACTGTATGCGGCTGCGCGTCGTTACGATTTTTTCAGCCTTAAAATCTGCATTGAGCTGGAAGTTGCGCCGCGTAGATGGCACAACAACATCCATGATCGTTGTGTTATCGCGCAAATTCCGCCCTTTAACTTCCTGCCTGAACTGAGCATAAAGTACTACCTTTCGGTTGGGCTGATAGGTTACGCGGGCGAGCCATTCATTGCCCGTAGAAGGCGCATCTACTACGAAGCGCAACCATGGAAAGCGGAAAATATCGTAGTAGGCGGCGATTGTCCAGCGCAACGTAGGCCTAATTTTGATGCCCCAATAAATGCCGCTCTCGTTGATCGGGCGCGTGCCTTCGCTGAACGACTGCCCATAGAGCGAATGGAAATTGCGGTCGTAGCGGCGGTAGAGCATTGACATATCTACTTTTGCCGAAAGGCTGCTCACAAAACCTGCCAATGCACCTACGCCTCCGCTTGCTGATCGGGCAGCCTCGCCAAAGAAATTGAAGTTTCGGTAGTTGTAGCTGAAAAAGCCGCCGACGTTATGATTTTGCCTGCCGCTGAACTCAAAGCGATTATAAATTCTGTCTATCGGACGGATTGGGACGCTAAAGTTGGTCATCATCACCGTTGCGCCTGCTTCTAAGTTGCCGTTCGACGAGCGATAGGTCGCTGTAACGCCGCTTGTTACCTCGCTGATCGCATTTTTGTTGTTCAGTTCGCGTTCTGTGCGGTGGAAACCCGTAGGCACAATGCTATTGACAAAGGCATCGCTGATAATATCAATATCGCTGAGTGTATCGGCAGCAGTAAAATTGACGTTTGCTGAACGGCGGGCAAAAGAGATAAACGGCGTTACATCTACCTTCCCAAAACCGATAGTAGCAGCAGCGCCGCGAAAGAACCCACTTTCCAGCACGCTGGTGTAGGGGCGAATGCCGGTATTGCTGCGGCGAATGGTAGCAACTGTTTCTGCTCCCTTACCGATAGTAAAACCTGCGGCAAGCAGCATCCCTTGTCCCGCCTGAATGAGGTAGTCGCCGAGTATGAGCGCCTTGAACCGCTCGCGATTGTATATTGCTGCATGAGCTGACCAGAAATCCATTCCAAATTGACGGCGGGCAGGATTCCACGCCAGTTGTTCGCCTGCGTCTTTTTCGGCAGTAAAACCGATGCTGAAGTCGCGCAGATGGCTGACGCGAAAGCGCATATAAATTTTATCGGGCGAGCCGAGGTAGCGCGTTTGCGGCAAACCTGAGCGCAGCGTATCGCCGGGAGCTAAAGGGCGAAACCCGCGCTGTTCTTCCAGAATCCGCGAGTGGCGGTAGATAAAATAACGATTTTCCTCACTTAGAATCCGCTCCCATAGCGAGCGCGTATCGGCTGCGAAAGTTGTTTCTTCTACGGTTACAAAGGGCAGAATTTTATAGATGGTCTCCAGATCGAAACCTTCGATAGCTTGCAGTTCATAGATACTGAGCAGGTCGCCGTTTTGCTTGCGGTATTCGAGGAACTTATTGATTTGAAATTGTGAGAGAACGTAGAGGTCGGCGAGTTTTTCGTAGTTGGCGCGGTTCAGGTTAAGCGGGCTGGTGTAGAGCAGATAGAGCGATTCGTAAGCATCTTCGTAGTTAATGTCTTCGTCTTGTACGGCAAACAGCAACTGGATAAACTGGTCTAAATCAACCTCAGACTGAAAGCGTTTTTGCTGCGCCCATGCAGTCAGACTCAGGATAAAAAGCAGCGCAGCGAGTAGGTTTTTTTTCATTATTCGGATGCTTTTTTGGCGAGTTTGGGTTTGGTAAGATGGTAGCGTAGCGCTACGTGGTGCGAGGGCATCAGTTGCGGATGTGTAGCAACGGCATATCCCGCCTCCAACTGCCGCAGGTACAGGCTAAAGCCAAACGAACCAATATTGGGTTGTGTGGCAATTCCTGTTCGTATCGCCATTTTTTCGATGATGCGATACTCTACCCCCACTTTCACCCGTGCAGGCATTTCTGCATCTTTTTCCCCTTCCGCATTAATCATTAGGTGCTCGTTGGGTCGGTAGGAAAGCCCTGCCTTCATAATGGTTGGCAGCCGTTCGTCCTGAAAATCGGCTAATCGGGCTTGTGTAAAGTTAAAAATATGTGCGCCTATCCACAGTTGGCGCGTCAGTTGCCCCAGTCCGCCAAACTCGAAGGCGAGCAGGCTGCGCATTCCCAGTCCTTCTATGTTAATTTGCACATAGTTGGCGCGAGCGCCGAGGCTGTAATTGGCAATTTTGTGGCTGATGCCCAGCGAACCGATGGTTTCGTTGAACAAGTTGTCGCCAAAGCGCGAAAAAGTAGCCGAAGCCCATGCGCCTCCATAAACGGGAGCGGCGATGCCCGTAGCAACAGTATGAAAACCCGCAGCCTGAAATCGGTTGTCGTAAGCAGAAAGCAGCGCAGCCTGCGTATGCCAAGCAAGTCCGCCGATGTTGTTGAAAGCAGACCATTCGTCCTGTAGTGTAACGGCTGCATTAGCCATACCTGCGGCGCGCGCACCAATGCCGTTGGCGCGCCATTGTGCTTGCAGATCTCTACTAAACAGCCCAAGAAGAAACGTGGCTGCGATTAGCCCAAGAGGTAAAGAGTGTTTCATGCCTGCCTTTTTATAGCGAAAAATAAAGTTTATTTTGCCATATTTTGCTTGGCGAGGTCTAAAATTGTAACTTGTTTTGCTTGACTTGCGTTTAAAGTTCTTTGTATTTATGCGGATGAACAAAATTATTATTGCCATAGACGGATATTCTGCCTGTGGAAAAAGTTCGACTGCCAAGGCAGTGGCCGCGGCGCTGGGTTACAACTATATAGACAGCGGTGCTATGTACCGCGCTGTTACGTTGTATCTCATGCAGCACTATGTAAGTTTAGACAATGAACGGGAAATCAACCGCGCACTTAGCAACATAGAAATAGAGTTCCGCATTCCGCCCGGAAGAACTGACGGTATCAGCGAAACCTACCTCAACGGACTAAATGTAGAAGAAGAGATTCGCAGCATGTCTGTATCTGAAAATGTGAGCGAAGTCAGTAAAATTGCGCAGGTGCGTCATTTCCTTGTTGCCCAGCAGCGAAAGATGGGCAAAAAGAAGGGCATCGTGATGGATGGACGCGACATAGGCACGGTCGTATTCCCACAGGCAGAGTTGAAACTGTTTATTACTGCAGATCTGCACGAGCGGGCCCGTCGCCGACAAGAGGAGTTGCTTGCCAAACAGCAACTTGTCAGCTTAGACGAGGTGATCGAAAACCTCATCAAGCGCGACCAGATAGATACCACCCGCGCCGAGAGTCCGCTGCGCAAAGCCGAGGATGCGATCGAATTGGACACAACTTTTATAACATTCGACGAACAGGTAGAGATTGTTTTGCGTAAAGCATACAGAAAAATGATGTATGCACCCGACGAAGTGATTTAAGCCCTCTGTACGATCATGGAACAGGATACGCGCTGGAAACAACGGTTTCAAAACTACGAAAACGCCTTTAATCGTCTGCAAGAAGCTATCGCCTACTATAACTTAAATCCGATTGACATAGTAAAAGAGGCGGTTATACAATGCTTCGAGTTTACGCATGAGCTTTCCTGGAAAGTGATGAAAGATTTCCTGGAATATGAGGGTATCACCGGAATAGTAGGCTCAAGAGGCGCGGTAAGGGAGGCATTTAACAAAGGTTTGATTACTCAGGGGCAAACGTGGATGGATATGATAGAAAGCAGAAACTACACTGTACACACCTACCATTCCGATATTTTAGCAGTTGAATTTACCAAAATCGTCTCGTTGTATGTTCCTTTGTTCACAGAGTTTCGCGAAAAAATGAAAACTTACTTATGAAGTTTGGATTGGATCAAGCCACTGTAGACAAAATACATTCGGTCTTTGTGAGGTATCCCGAAATAGAAGAGGTGATCATCTACGGCTCGCGCGCCAAAGGAACCCACAGAGAGGGGAGCGATATAGACATCACGCTGAAAGGAGCAAACGTAACTGATCGCACCCGATCCAATGTATGGCTGGATATTGACGATTTGAATACCCCCTACCTTTTCGATATTTCAGTTTTTCATAGCTTAGAATCCGGTAGTTTGCTGGAGCATATCAACCGCGTGGGAAAAGTATTTTACAAAAAAGAAGTTTAGCCTTGATTAACCTGCAAGAACGCCGCACAACCTCTAACCTTGTCATGCTGATAATGGCAGGGCTGATAGGCGCGGGATCTATCTGGTACACTAATTCTCTGGTAAAACGCATTCTGGCACAAGAAGAGCAGCAAACCTCTATTTTCGCTAAGGTTCAGGAATACATAGCAACTGTTGAGCCGGGGGAAAATATTAACACGCTCATAGAAGTGATTGATGCAAACTATACCTACCCCGTCATACTAACCGATGAAGATAACAACGTACTGGGGCATCGCAATATCAGTATTCCCAGCGGCGAGGATTCGCTAGCTTACTTAGCCGCAGAGCTTGCCGAAATGAAGGTGGCACACCCGCCTATTGTGGTAGAACCTGCGCCGGGTCTCAAAAATCTGATTTATTACAAAAACTCGGATCTGGTAACACAACTCAAGTATTACCCTTACATAGAGTTTATCGTTGTCGGCTTGTTTTTTCTGATTTTCTACGTGTTGTTCAATGCTTCCCGCAAGGCAGAGCAAAATAAGGTATGGGTAGGGCTTGCTAAAGAAACTGCACATCAGTTGGGCACGCCTATTTCTTCGCTCGTAGCATGGATGGAGTATTTCAAAGCCGATGAAACATTAGATGCCGAGATCATTAGCGAGATTGAGAAAGATATTGTCAGATTGGAGATGATCACCGCGCGGTTTTCGAGCATTGGTTCGCCGCCTGTGCTCAAATTTGAAAATGTGGAGCAGTTGGTCAAAGAAAACATAGACTACCTGCAAAAGCGGATTTCTTCCAAAGTACAGATCAGCATCCAGAACATGGAAGATGTAGCGCCCGGTGCGCCGCTCAATCGCGGACTGTTTGAGTGGGTAATCGAAAATATTTGTAAGAACGCCGTAGATGCTATGGGCGGGGCAGGGAAGATAATGCTTACAGTTGGCTATACCCGCGACGGCGGACAAGTACAGATTGATATTTCTGATACGGGCAAAGGCATTCCTAAAGCACTTTGGAAACAGATTTTCAAGCCCGGATTTACGACCAAAAAACGCGGTTGGGGTTTGGGACTCACCCTTGTAAAGCGGATTGTGGAAGACTACCACAAAGGCAGTATTTTCGTGCTGTCCTCGTCGCCGGGCGAAGGAACGACCTTCCGCATCCTGCTGCCCCGTTTCTAAACCTTGAAAACGCGGCTTTTTTGTTGTTTTGTCGTACTTTGCAGCCATGAGTTTCCTGTATCCGTCGTTTCTCTGGGCGCTGGCGCTGGTTGCCGTGCCGATCATTATACACCTTTTCAACTTTCAGCGACCCAAAGTTATTTACTTTACTAATGTTGCTTTCCTGCGCGAGGTAAAGTCGGTGGCTACTTCCCGCAATCGCCTCAAGCACCTGCTCGTGCTGCTGATGCGCTGCTTGTTTATCATCGCGCTGGTTGTAGCCTTTGCGCAGCCTTTTATCCCCTATCATCAGGCAGATAATCTGCCTGTAGCAGGCAATCAGGCGGCTATTTACATTGACAACTCTTTCAGTATGCAAAACGAGCGCGACGGCAAAAAACTGCTCGATCGCTCGGTAGATCTGGCCTTGCAAATCGTCAGAGGGTTTCCGCAGAATGCGCGTTTTTCGGTACTCAACAATGGCTTTGAGAATGACCTTAATTTCCTTTTTGAACCTGCCAAAGCCAATGATTGGATCGCTAAGACCGATTACAGCAACATAGGACGCACTTTGGAAAGCGTGTACGAGCGGCAAAAAAGTATTCTGGACAACGCAGCGGGCAGCGGCAGCCACCATATCTTTTGGCTTACGGACTTCCAGCAGATGCCCGGCAGTGATTTGGAAAAATTAGCTGCCGACTTAGACAGTGTGAATCGTTTTTATCTCCTCCCGCAGGAAGCCAATGATGTATCCAATGTATATATAGACTCGGTTTGGTTGGAAAATCCTTTTGTGCGCGTCAATGAGAGCAATACGCTGCGGATTCGCATGCGGCATTTTGGTACAGAGGCGGCTAACGAGCGATTGGTGAGGCTCTTCATCCAAGGTAAGCAGGTTTCAGGCGGAACGGTCAGCCTGCAACCAGGTGAAACCTCTGAGTTGGCGCTTAATTTTGCCGTAACCTCTGCGGGGCAAAAACCTTGCAAAGTGGTGGTGGACGATATGCCCGTTGCTTTCGATAATAGCTATTTCTTTACGCTCAATGTAGCCCCTGAAATCAATATTTTGCACCTCGTAGAAGGAAACAGTCCGCCATATATCCCTAACGTGTACGGCAACGAGCCTTTTTTTAAAATCGAATCGGTTAATGCAGGTAGCTTAGACCATGCCCGTATCAATGCAGCTAACGTCGTGATCTTGCAAGGATTGAAGAATATTGATCCGGGCTTGCAAGTCGCACTGCGCAACTTTCTGATACGCGGCGGTGCGCTTGCCGTATTTCCGGGTCAGGTTTTTGATGCACAAGCCTATTCCGATTTGCTGAGCTTGCGCATCACGTTTATTCCCGATGCACTTTCTTCGGCTACGCTCCGGCTGCCAATGAATCCGCCCAATTTGCAGGAGCCGTTTTTCAAGGGAGTCTTTGAAAAAATGACTGAACAAGGCGAAGCTGCCCGCATAGCAATGCCCGAAGCCAAAGCCAATCTGGCATGGAGCGGGGCGGGCAGAGAACTGCTGGGGCTGCGCAATGGGCAGGCTTACTTTACCGCATTTGAGCTATTGAACAGCACGGTTTTTCTCTTTGCAGCACCCTTAGATATCAACTTTACCAACCTGCCGCAAAACGCGCTCTTCGTTCCCATCATGTACAAAATTGCATTGGCAGGTAAGCGCGGTAGCGAGCGGCTGGCCTACTCTTTTGCAGAGCCATTGATCGCATTGCCGCTGGCAGAGGGGCAAAGTTTCTCGCGCAACGATGTGCTCAAACTTGTACCGACAGATAGTTCTGCCACCGATCGCGAGCTGATCCCTGTGCAGCGTTTTGCCGACAACCAACTGATTATTGAGTTGCCGAAAACTGAATTGACGGCAGGCAACTACAACTTGGTGCAGCGCAAAAATGGCAACGTAGTGGCTACAATCGCATTGAATTATGACAAATCCGAGTCGCAGTTCAAGGTTTACAAGGCAGAGGAGCTGAAGCGCATATTTGCAGGGCGGAAAAATGTACAGGTGTTAGACCAAGTAAGTGCAAGCGAATTTGCAGGCACTTTTAATGCGCTGAACCTTAATAAACCGCTTTGGCGCTACTTCATTATGGCAGCGCTTGCCTTCCTGCTGGCCGAAGTGCTGCTGCTGCGTTTTTGGAAAGGGTAGGTCTCGATATTAGAAGAGCAATACAAGCAGACAACTCTTAACGGAAACTTAATCATTATCAGGAATTTGCGCTTCAACTGTTTTAGCGTACCTTTGCGCCTCAATCAAGGGTGAAGCCCCTATCACTTAGTTTCTTTATGCAAAACATCCGCAACATCGCCATTATTGCCCACGTTGACCACGGCAAAACAACGCTGGTGGACAAAATTATTCACACCTGTCAGGTCTTTCGTGAAAATCAGCAAACAGGCGAACTTATCTTGGACAATAATGATTTGGAGCGCGAGCGCGGCATTACCATTGTTGCCAAAAACGTATCGGTACGCTACAAAGGCGTGAAAATCAATATTATAGATACCCCCGGCCACGCCGACTTTGGCGGAGAAGTGGAGCGCGTGCTGAAAATGGCAGACGGCGTACTGTTGTTGGTAGATGCATTTGAAGGCCCAATGCCCCAAACGCGCTTTGTATTGAGCAAGGCAATTGGCTTGGGTTTGAAGCCGATCGTAGTAATTAATAAGGTAGATAAGGAAAACTGCCGCCCCGACGAAGTACACGAGTCAGTATTTGACCTGATGTTCAACCTTGGTGCAACAGAAGAGCAGTTAGATTTCAGAACATTATACGGCTCATCTAAGCAAGGTTGGATGAGCTACGACTGGAAAGTGCAGAACGACAGCATCCTGCCCCTTTTAGATACCATTCTGGAGGTAATTCCTCCGCCACCTGCGCCGGAAGGTATTCCACAAATGCAGGTTACTTCGTTAGACTATTCTGCCTATGTAGGTCGTATTGCGATCGGTCGCGTGTTCCGCGGATTGCTGCAAGAGAATACGACTATGGCACTGTGCAAACGCGATGGCACGATTCAAAAGGTACGTGTTAAAGAACTTTTCGTCTTCGAAGGTTTGGGCAGAGAAAAGGTGAGCGAAGTCCGCGCCGGAGATATTTGCGGAGTAGTAGGTTTGGAAGATTTCGAGATTGGCGACACAATCACAGATGCGGAAAACCCCGATCCGATGCCACGTATTGCTATTGACGAGCCGACGATCAGCATGGTATTCAGCATCAATAACTCGCCTTTCTTCGGCAAAGAAGGCAAGTTTGTAACCTCGCGCCACCTGCGCGATCGGTTGATGAAAGAAACAGAAAAAAACTTGGCGCTGCGCGTAAAACCAACTGACTCGGAAGACCGCTTCTTAGTATATGGTCGCGGTATTCTGCACTTGTCGGTACTAATTGAAACGATGCGCCGCGAAGGCTACGAATTACAGGTAGGTCAGCCACAGGTTGTTTTCAAAGAAATTGACGGGCAGCGCTACGAGCCTATAGAAACACTTGTTGTAGATGTTCCCCAAGAGTTTGCAGGTAAAGTAATCGAACTGGTAACCCAGCGCAAAGGCGAACTGCTCGTTATGGAACCCAAAGGCGACTTGCAGCATCTGGAATTCAACATTCCGGCGCGTGGGCTGATCGGTCTGCGCAGCAACATGCTGACTGCCACTCAGGGCGAGGCGATCATTTCACACCGCTTCAAAGGATATGAGCCTTTCCGTGGCGCGATCCCTGAGCGCATCAACGGCTCGCTGATTTCTATGGAAAACGGCCCGGGTACAGCCTATTCGATTGATAAATTGCAAGACAGAGGCATATTCTTTGTAGATCCGGGAGAGGACGTGTATGCAGGTCAGGTAATCGGCGAACACAATCGCCCAAGCGACCTGATTGTCAATATTCAGAAAGGCAAGAAACTGACTAATATGCGTGCCTCAGGTTCTGATGATAACGTGCGCATCGCACCTAAGCGTCAGTTCTCGCTGGAAGAGGCAATGGAATACATCCAGAAGGATGAGTACGTAGAAGTAACGCCGCTCAGTATCCGCATGAGAAAAATTCTGTTGGACGAAAACGAGCGCAAGCGTCAGGAAAAACGCGAATTAGAAACGGCTTAATGCACATCCACAGTACGCCTGAATGGCTTCATCGCCTTTTTGATGGATTCACTTGGCGCAAGTCAACCGAGCGCAAGGTGTTGTACCTCACCTTTGACGATGGGCCTATTGCACTCACCGAGTGGATATTAGACGTACTGCAGGATCATAATGCAAAGGCAACTTTTTTCTGTGTAGGCGAAAATATCATGCGCAACCCGCAGATCTTTCGCCGAACGCTTGCCGAAGCACATGCCGTTGGTAATCATACATATAATCATTTGAGCGGTTGGACAAATGCATTCAATCGCTACACGGCTAACGCAGCCCTGTGCCGTTCCGAGATGGAAAAGCACGGGGCTGTTTGCCGTTTATTTCGTCCACCCTATGGACGCATTACTTCGCGTCAGGCTGCAGCGCTGCGCCACGACTACGAGTTGGTTATGTGGGATGTGCTTACCTGCGACTATAGCCCGAGCATACGCCCCGAAGATTGCCTGAAAAACTCTATCGCGGCTACTCAAAACGGTTCCATTATCGTTTTTCACGATAACCAAAAGGCAGATACCAACATCCGCTATGCGCTGCCACGCTACCTATCGCACTTTGCTGATGCGGGCTATGTATTTGAAGCGCTAACCTGAGCCATTCTAAATGCTTACATATTTATGCGACTGACTGTCATTGTATTGCTGTTGATTTCGAACTGCTTTATGACCTATGCTTGGTATGGTCATTTGAAAGATTTCAAAGACAAGCCACTGTTCTATGTAATCCTGATTTCGTGGGGCATTGCATTTTTTGAGTATATGGTACAAGTGCCTGCCAATCGTTGGGGCAGCACGATCTACAATCCGGTAGAGTTGAAAACCATTCAGGAAGTGATCAGCCTGACGATCTTCATGTTATTTTCGGTGTTCTACCTCAAGCAGCCCTTCCAGTGGCAGTATCTGGTAGGTTTTACTCTGATTGGTGCGGGAGCTTACCTGATTTTTGCCAAGTAAGAGGAGTTGAGTTCTATGCTACGCAGCAATAGGCAGCGTGAAAAAGAACACACTTCCCTCGCCCTCTTGACTCTCTGCACGGATTGTGCCGCCGTTTTTTTGCACCAGATTTTTGACCATCTCCAGTCCCAGTCCGCTGCCTTTTTCGCCTGCTGTTCCGCGTGAGGTAATCCGATCGCCGGAAAAAAGCCTTTGCAAGCGCTCGGCGCTCATGCCCACACCCGTATCGCGGACAGCTACTTCTACTTTCTCATCTACGGTTTTAGCTTCCACGCGAATGTCGCCACCGAGCGGTGTGAATTTGATGGCATTGGCAATCAGGTTGCGCAAAATAGCAGACAGGTGATTGCTGTCTGACAAGACTCTGCAATCCGCAGCAATGCCGTTGTGCAGGTTGATGTGTTTGGTAGCGGCCAATGCGCCCAGAAAGCCAAACATTTCGTTAACGGCATCGTGTAAATCAATCGGGATGATATGTAAAGTTTCGCCTTCCATTTGGCTGCGCGTCCATGCGAGCAAATTTTGTAGTGTAGTATCGGTAGCGCTGAACTGTCTTTGCAACTCTCTTTGGATCATCTCCAATTCGCTACTGTTCAACATTTGGGGATTAAGAACGTCTATCGCGCCTTTGAGCGCCGCCATCGGGCTGCGCAAATCGTGGGCAATCATAAAGAATAGCCTGTTTTTGAATGCGTTGAGCTTTTTCAGCTCCTGCGATTGCTCCTCTGTCTCTATCGTTTTCTGTAATAAATCCCGACTGAGCCTGCGTTTTTCCAACATGCTGCGCGTCATCAGGACGGCAAAGATGAACACTGCTACAACTGTTGTGCCGAGCGCATAGTTGTATTGCTTTTCTCTGATCACATCTTGATCTGCCATTGCTTTTTCTTTGGTCAGTATATTGATTTGTGCTTGCTTGATTTCATTCTGAAACTGTGCATCCAGAAAGGCAATGGTCTCTTCGTTTTTTTCGGTAAAAATGGAGTCTTTAATAGTAGTGTATTCCTTGTGGTAGCGCAAGGCTTCGGCAAAGTTTCGCTGTTTTTCGTAAGTAGCTGCCAAACCTTCATATGCTTGCTGCACCTCAAGACGTATACCTGTATTTTGTGCGATAGCAAGCGCTTGCTCAAAGATAACAAGTGCATCATTGAACATATTGCCCGCTAGATATGCTTCTCCAAGGCTATTGAGTGTTTCTGCAAGTCCGTACAAGTTGGTGATTTCGCGGTGTAGCTGTGTCGCTCTATTCAGGATTTGAATGCTTGCCGGAATATCGCCTTTCTGCGTATATAGTTCGCCCAGGTACAGATACACATAGCCCAGAATCCGTTTATTTCCTATTTCATGAGCTAATTTCTCTGCCTGCGTCAGGTAGAATACTGAACTATCGTAACTTTTTTGCCTCAGATGAATTATGCCCATGTTTCGGTAGCTGGTAGCAATTCCCTCTTTGTCACAAATTTGCTTTTTGATATTCAGCGATTGTGTGTTGTAGAGTAGCGCCTTCTCCAAATCGCCTTTGTCTAAATAGACATTGGCAAGGTCGTTATAGCGGAAGGCAATCAACTGGCTTGCCTTGATGCTGTCGGCAATTTTGAGCGATTGCAGATGGTACATGATGGCAAAGTTGTAGCGCCCCTGCCGGTAGGCTGCCATGCCCTGATAGCCGATGGCACGCGCCTGCCCTTTGGCGTAGCCGATTTGTTCTGCCAACTCCCGCGCCTGACGGGCATAGGAAGCCGCCTGTGTAACTTCTACGTTCCGCAGCGCAAAAGCAAGGTCGTTCAGCAGGTTGACCCGATTGGTATCTGCTATTGTATAAGTAGGCGAAGATTGCAGCAAGACTTTTTCCAGACTGTCGGCATAGCGTTTTTGTGCCTGTGCTGTAATAGCTTGCAGACAGAAAAACAGAAAGATATACATTGCCCAACGAGTCATCGGCACTAAGTTAGGGAATAAAAATTTCAAACCCTTACAGCTGCTTTGCCTTATAGCGCACCATCAGCGTGGCAAAAGCTACTACCGAAATAGAACTCAGCGGCATCAGGATGGCGGCAATAACGGGCGAAAGGTCGCCGCGCACGGCAAAACTCAACCCTACCGCGTTGTAGCACAAAGACAGCGCGAAACAAGCCTTTACCACCCAAACCGCCTGTTTGGAAAAGCGCATGAAACGCGGTAATTGATGGAAAGAACGCGCATCCAGAATGCCGTCGGAAGCGGGGGAAAATGCCAGTACATCCTCTGCAAGGGCAATGCCTACGTCAGCTTGCCGCAGCGCTCCGGCATCGTTCAGCCCGTCGCCAAGCATTACGGGATGGTTGCCTGTATCTTGCAAAGATTTCAGAAAAGCCAATTTATCGTGCGGACTTTGCCGGAACAGCATAGGAACGGTGGGTTGCGTTTTTGTTTGCACTTGCGCAAAGAGTTTTTCCAAGCGCGGGCGTTCCCCTTCTCCATCGCCGGAAAGAACAGCAATTTTGTAGTTAGGCGCAAGTTCCGCCAACATGCCGCTTAAATCTTCGCGGAAACTGTTTTGCACGGTGAATTTGCCGCGCAAAGTGTGGTTCAAAGAAACATAAACGCCTGAACGATTATCAGCGGCAACCCCTATAAAGTCGGCAGAGCCGATTTTTATGAAAGTATTCCCTGCGTATCCCTCAATGCCTTTGCCCGGATATTCGCGCACGGCTTGCAAGGAAACGCTTTGCGCACCGTCCAAAAATCGAGCGATAGCTTTGCTCAAAGGGTGTGTGGACTGCGCCGCCAGCGCCGCAATTTGCGCCTGTTCCGCTGCCGAAAGCGGCGAACCCTCCCAAGTAACTTCTGCCTTGTGCGTATCGGTCAGCGTACCTGTTTTGTCAAATACGAGCGTATCGGCGGCGGCTAAACGCTCTATAACTTGCGTGTTTTTCAGGTAAAACCTGTGCCTGCCAAAATAGCGCAGCGCCGTTCCCAGCGCATAGGGGGCAGCCAGCGCAATGGCACACGGGCAAGCGATAATCAGCACGGAAGTGAAGGCGCGCAGCGCAGTGGTAGTATCCTGTGGCAGCCAGTACAACGCCGCAGCTACAGCTACAGCCAATACATTAGTCGTAAAAGTTTTGCTAAATCGGTCGGTTACTTGCTGGATGCGCGTATGGCGGTTTTTGGAAAAAATTTCGTTGTTCCAGAGTTGCGTCAGATAGCTTTGTGAAAAGTCCTTGACAACTTCCAGTTCAATCATGCCGCCTACTTGCCTGCCGCCCGCATAAATCAGTTCGTTTTCTTTTTTGGCAATGGGTTCGGCTTCGCCCGTTACAAAACTGTAATCAATCAGTCCTTCACCGCTGCGCAAAATTGCATCGGCGGGAATCAACTCTTGATGGCGCACAATAATTCGGTCGCCTTTTTTGAGTTCGTTTACTTGCACGAAACGCTCCTCGCTGTCTTTTTTCAGGGTAATGGAAATAGGAAAATAGGATTTGTAATCGCGCTCAAAGGACAGCGCCTGATAGGTTTTTTGCTGAAAAAGCCGCCCCGTGAGCAGGAAAAACAACAGCCCGCCGAGCGAATCCATATAGCCTGCGCCCGTTTCGGTCAGAATTTCCCAAGCGCTTACGCCAAACAGACAAACGATGCCTAAGGTAATCGGCACGTCTATGTTCATCTGCCGCTGACGGAAAGCATGCCAAGAAGAAATGAAGTAATCTTGTGAACAGTAAAGCAACACAGGCAGCGCCAGCAGAATATTCAAGTAGCCAAAGAATTGGCGGAAGTTATGCTCCACGTAGTCGCCAAAGGTGAGGTATTCAGGCAGACTAAGCAACATCATGTTGCCAAAGCAGAAAAATGCAACGCCCGCCTTGTAAATCAAGGCGCGGTCGGTGGCGGGCTTTTGCTGTTTGTCGGCATCGTCCAGTGTGATGAGCGGCGGATAGTTCAGGGAAGCCAGCAGTTCGGCAAGCTGCCGCAGCGTGGTTTGCTCGCGGTTGAAGGTTACAGCAAGCTCGCGCTTCATAAAGTTCACTCGCGATTGCAGCACACCCGCATCTAATCGTTGCAGATTTTCTAACAGCCAGATACAGGAAGCGCAGTGAATGGCAGGCACAAAAAATCGAACTTTGGCGGTTGCGCCTTCGGCAAAGTCTAACAGTTGCGCGGCTACCTTCTCATCGTCCAGAAACTGATAGGTGTTTTTATGGCGCTGTTTGCCGTTGGCGCCGGGCGCATGGGCAATGTCGTAGTACTGACACATTTGGTTGTCGCGCAGCAGTTCGTACACCGTTGCGCAGCCCTGACAGCAGAAAGGATGTTCATCTATCCGAATCGGCGCGGCTTCACAGGTTTCGCCGCAGTGGTAGCAGGATTCCTTTTCGGCTGTAGCCGTCGCTTTTTTGGGTTCAAGTGAAAGAGGTTCCATCAGAATGATTTTGTGCGCTGATTCGTTTTGAAAAGAAGTTTGTTTATTCGGTTTACAGGGCGCAAATTCTAACAAAGCGCGGCCTCAAACAATGATTTAGGTCATCGTTGCTTGACTGTATCAGAAAAAAAATTGCTATATTTGATTATGATGATAACTGCTAAGTCTGCTTATCAACGCAAGATTCTACCAGTAGCTACACGGTCGGCAATTGTAATTGCTTGTTTGTTGGCAGCCTTTTTACTTTTTTCCAAAAGCCGAAACCGCATCAAATCAGATGAATTTATTCACTAGACAAATCAGGAAGTGCTGACGGCTTACGATACAACAACCGATCCGGTATTAAGGGATAAACTGCGAAAGGAACAAAAAGCGCGTGGACTGCGTAATCAGAAAAAGCGAGGCAAGTGATGAATGATCTTAATTTCATAAAAGCACAATTAGAAAATCCGTCCTTGAAGCGGCGCAGGGATTTTATGGAAACATATGATTTCCCTGAACAATACAGCTATTTTTACCATCACTACATTCGGCAGAACCTGCAACAAGCGCATAAAGACAACTGGTATCTGATTGCGCTGATTGAACTGGCAGAAGATATTGGTTTTTTTGCCGCAGACATTCCGCCGATATTATGGCGCTTATACGAGCAACGACGAGCTGCCACTTACCTGAAATTAACTATTCTGGATTATTTTCTTGCTTATCCAATCGCACCGGGTGAAGTAGCTGCTTGGGAAAAACGCTACCTGAAATACCTGAAAAATGCGCAAAATCCACTCATCCGCTGCCAGTTATTAGTTAATTTGCTAAACATCGGTTGCAGGAAAAATGAATACTGTGTGCAACTGACAGAAGAGTTACAGCACACTACCGACTATCATGTCATCATACGTGTTGTAAATGCACTATCTAAAATATCTTTGCCTTCGGGATATTATCACCGATTTATAAAGACGATCAAACAAAATCCATTGGCAACCACACGTGCAGTTGCCGATATGCTTGCTGAAAATTAGCGTTGCTAATCCACTACGATTCCAGTCAGACTCACAGGATCAGACTGGGGCAGTTTTCAGTCTGACCCTGTGGGTCTGACCGCTATTGAAAGATTAGCGAAAAACGACTAACTTCGGATTTGCACTTTTCAAAGAAGTCATTTTTGCTTATACCT
>NZ_JBRCHD010000064.1:0-19542 GCF_053489755.1 Rhodoflexus sp. | reverse complement strand
TGAAAGGCATCTGCTAGCCGTTGTAATTCCTGCCGCAGGCGCAAGGCTAAGTTGTCTGTCTGATAAGTGAGTTGCGCAAAACTCAAATGAATCACCGGACTTGTGCGCTGCCAGTCAATTTGATCTTCAATCCAAAGTCCTTTGAATAATTCCTGATTGCCCAGAAATATCTCTTTCATTGTGCTGAGCAGCAGCGACTTACCAAAGCGACGCGGACGGGAAAGGAAGTAATAACTGCCCTGTGTGATCAGGCGATGAATGTGCTGCGTTTTATCAATGTACACATAGCCTTCCTCCCGCAACTTGCGGAAATCCTGTATGCCGATGGGATATTTCTGAATCATAAGGGAAAATTAGGCAAAAATCCCCAGATGATTATCTCAGCGCAATTTCAAAGATACTTTCAGGCGATAGTAAGTTGCATAGAGCATTTGAGTGCTTAAAATCATGTTAGCTACTGCAAAAGCTACTAATAAACTTAGAGGTAACGCCGTCCATAGTATATATTGTCCCTCACTATCCACTACTCTTAGTACGTTGACCAGATTTATATGTGTAAACATGCCTGCACCTTGATGGAGCAAAATATAGGTATACCGACTTTCGCCTACTACCAACGCGTAATATATCCCCAGACATAGACATACCATGCTGGGTATTGCTGCGCTAAAAACAAGTAGGTATCCAAGGCGAATCGCCCAATCGTGGTCGTTTATGTACAACCACATGTACAAACTACATACTATCACCGTTAGTATGACATGAGGTAACTTATAAAAATAAGCACGCAGATTCTTACCGTAACTCTTGGCAAACTCTTCGTAATAGCCCTTGATAAAGTCCTTTTCCATACGACGCAGACCTTTGCGCCCTTCAAAAGAGGCATCTATTTCCTGCAAAGCCTGTTGCCAGGTTTGTCCCTTGGCAAGTTTTTCTTCCAATGCACAGGCATAGTGGTCGGTCATTTCGGCAATGAAATCAACCTTTGTCAGGCGTTGCGTTTCGCCCAGATGCTCGCCGCGCAGGTGGTATTCTATTTGGCGTAGTTGTTCGCTTGTCAGTGGCATAATCAGGCTAATTTAGGGTTGAGGATGAGTTGTAAATGTTGCAAGGAAGCCAGCAGTTCGCTGATGCGGCTTGCGGCTTCGGTTTCGCCACTCTGTGTCAGGGAATAGTACTTTCGCACACGCCCCTCCACAATTTCGCTCTCCGTAGTAACCAGACCTTCGGCTTCCAGCTTGTGCAACGCAGGATACAAAGCGCCTTCCGTTACCTGCATTTGTCCGGCGGTCAGTTCTTTCACCTTTTGCGTGATTTCATAACCATACATCCGCCGATTCTCTTCCAGTAGTTTCAGAATAATTATCGCCAGACTTCCTTTAACCAGATGTGTATTCATGCCGCTAATATAGCGAAAAGTTATATACCTACAAATCTTAGGTATTAACTACAAAAAAATATGAGCCACTCCAAATTTTAGAACGCTGATATATGCGGATTACGCGAATTTTCACGGATTTTATTTAATCCAAAAATCGGCGTTTTTCTGTGTTATCTGCCCAAATCAGCGTTCTCAGGAATGGCTCATATGACTATTGCAGGCTTTCCAGCGTTTGCTGGATGGCTACAAAGTTGGGCAGGTCGCCGGCAGATTCGAGCACCTCGGCATAGCGAATAATGCCATCTTTATCTACCACAAAGGCAGAGCGCTTGGCAACACCCTTCATGCCCAGCACAAAATCACCGTAAATAGCGCCGTATGCCGTAGCCGCCTCTTTGTTGAAGTCAGACAGCAAAGGGAAGTTTAGTTTCTCCTGCTCCTTGAACTTAGCTAAAGCAAACACTGAATCTACAGAAATTCCTACTACGTTGGCATTCAGGTTATGATAGCGTGCTATGTCATCGCGCATAGTGCAAAGTTCTGTGGTGCAAACGCTGGTAAATGCTAAGGGGAAAAACAACAACACGGCGTTTTTGCCATTGTGCAAATCTGCCAAACTTACTTGCTGTTTATCGGTATCAAATAATGTAAAGGCAGGAGCCTTATCGCCTATTTTCAGCATAATTCACAATATGTTTGGGTTGAAAATGAGATGCTAATTTCCGCGCAATTTTCGGGCTTTGCAATAGGGTTGGTTTTTTAAATTCGATTTTCTAAATTGAAGCGATATTAAATGTTGTAACACTTATGATGAACCGCAGAGATGCTATCCAAAGAGTTGCCGTCTTAATGGGGGGAGCGCTTACTGTTCCCTCGCTGGCAATGGCGCTGGAAAATTACCAAGCAAGCGGCGCTTCGGCATTCAACGCCGAACAGATGCGACTGGTAGCAGAAATAGCCGACACTATTATTCCCCGCACCAAAACGCCAGGTGCCAAAGATGCCAAAGTGCAGCAATTCATTTCCGATGTGGTCAGCGACTGCTACAGCGAAAGCGACCGTAAAATATTTATGGAAGGGCTAAACGGTTTACAAGAAAACTGCCGCAAGCGCTTCGGCAAAGGCTTTGAAACGCTTACTTCTGCCCAGCGTATAGAAGCGCTCAAAGGTCTGGAAGCGCAAGCACTCGAAAGCCGCAACAGTCAGGGCGCACGACAAGCCAATCTGTGGTTCGATACTGAGAAAATGAATCCGCAATTCTGGTTTATGATCAAGGAACTTACTTTAATTGGCTACTTTACTTCCGAACCGGGCGCTACGCAAGCACTTCGCTACCAACACGTACCCGGCAAATACGAAGGCTGTATCCCCTACAAAAAAGGCGATAAGGCATGGGCTACATAGACCAACACATCTATTATTCAAATTTCACAAGACTTTTCACCGGTAAATTATGTCAATCATAGAATCACCTTATTTAAATATCCGCTCCGAGCAACGGAATACATATGATGCCATCGTTGTTGGTTCGGGCATCAGCGGCGGCTGGGCAGCCAAAGAACTCACTGAAAAAGGGTTAAAAGTCCTCCTACTTGAGCGCGGCTGGAATCTGGAACACGGAAAAGGCTATGAATCAGCCTTCAAATTCCCATGGGAATTCAAATATCGCGGCAGAATCACCGACGAGCAGCGCCGCACGCACCCCTTCCTCAGCCGCGATTATCCTTATGGAGAAGCTAACCACAAGTATTGGTTTAACGATTTGGATGCTCCTTATGATGAAATTAAACGATTTGACTGGTATCGTCCAAATATTGTAGGCGGCCGTTCTATCATGTGGGGTCGCCAAAGCTACCGCCTCAGCCCAATGGACTTTGAAGCCAACGCCAGAGACGGCGTGGGTGTAGATTGGCCGGTGCGCTACGATGAAATAGCCCCTTGGTATGACTACGTAGAACGCTTTGCAGGTATCAGTGGACAAAACGAAGGACTGGAACAACTCCCCGACGGACAGTTCCTGCCCCCGATGCAGATGAACTGCGTAGAAAAAACAGTCGCATCGCGCATCAAACAAAGTTTCAAGGGACGTATAATGACCATTGGCAGAGTTGCCAATCTGACGCAGCCTCACAACGGGCGCGGCTCATGCCAATACCGCAACCTATGCAGCCGTGGCTGCGCTTACGGCGCTTATTTCAGCACACAAGCCGCAACACTGCCTGCTGCTATGAAAACAGGCAACCTCACACTACGCCCACTGTCTGTTGTCTCTGAAGTTATTTACGATGCACAAACAGGCAAAGCCAAAGGCGTGCGCGTAATTGATGCCGAAACCAAAGAGGTAATAGAATATGCTGCAAAAATCATTTTCCTGAATGCCTCAGCGATCTGGACAACTCAACTCCTGCTGAACTCTACTTCGAGCCGTTTTCCCAATGGCTTGGGCAACGACAGCGGTCAGATCGGGCATAACCTGATGGATCACCATTTCCGCATTGGTGCTACGGGTGAAAGCGACGATCATCGCGACGATTACTATATGGGTCGTCGTGCAAATGGTATTTATATCCCTCGCTTCCGTAACATTGGCAACGATAAGCGCGAATACCTGCGTGGCTTTGGCTATCAAGGCGGCGCAAGCCGTGAGAGTTGGCAGCGCGGTATCGCCGAAATGGGCTTCGGCGCCGATTTCAAAGATGCACTCTCCGAACCGGGCAAATGGACAATGGGGCTGACAGGTTTTGGCGAATGTCTGCCTTATTACGAAAACAAAGTAGTACTCAACCGCGAAAAACTCGACAAGTGGGGCCTACCGACTGTTACCATAGACTGCGAGTTCAAAGAGAATGAACAACTCATGCGTAAGGATATGATGAACGATGCCGCCGAAATGCTCGAAGCAGCAGGCCTGAAAAATGTCAAGACCTACGATGCAGGTTCATTCCCCGGCATGGGCATCCACGAAATGGGCACAGCCCGCATGGGACGCGACCCCAAAACCTCTGTATTGAATAAGTTCAACCAAATGTGGGCTGTTCCGAACGTATTCATTACGGATGGCTCATTTATGACTTCTGCGGCTTGTCAAAATCCCTCACTGACCTACATGGCATTTACGGCACGCGCTTGCGACTATGCAGTCAGTGAAATGAAGAAAGGCAATCTATAACCCGCAGATAATTATTTTGCCTACAAAAAAAACCTGTCGTTTGAAGCGACAGGTTTTCTGTTTTCAGCAGTCATCTGAAATTACTTGATCTCGATTTCGGCGCCGGCTTCTTGCAGTTGCTTAGCCAAAGCCTCAGCGTCGGCCTTAGCAATGCCTTCTTTAACAGGCTTAGGAGCAGTATCAACCAGTTCCTTAGCTTCTTTCAAGCCCAGACCGGTCAGGTCTTTTACTAATTTTACAACTGCTAACTTGTTAGCTCCACCTGATTTGAGGATAACGTCAAAAGCTGTTTTTTCAGGTGCAGCTTCAGCAGCAGCAGCAGCGCCACCACCAGCAACCATTACAGGAGCTGCGGCAGCAGGTTTGATACCATAGTCGTTCTCAAGAATTTGAGCCAACTCATTTACTTCTTTAACGGTCAGGTTAACCAGTTGTTCGGCGAATGCTTTCAAATCTGCCATTGTCGTATGATGTTATGTAATTTCTGAAATGAATTAATAAAATAAATTGGATTGATTGTGTAGCCTAAATGACTACTGTCCTTTTTCCTCCAAGGTTTTGAGTACACCGTGTAGGATATTGCCGCCGCTTTGCAGGGCACTGATAACGTTGTTGGCAGGCGATTGCAGCAAACCAATAACGTCGCCGATAAGATCAGCCTTAGACTTCAAGTTGGCGAGAGTATCCAACTGGTTGTCGCCGATGAAGAGATCAAAATCGATGGAAGCACCCTTCAACTGCGGCTTAGGTTTATCTTTGTTATCGGATTTCTTGCGGAACTCTTTCAGTATTTCAGCGGGCAGTTTAGGGTTTTCAGGTGAAAACATAATACCTGAGAAACCTTTCAGAACAGTGTCATCGAATGAACTGAAATCGCCCTTACCAAGACCTATCAACGCTTTCTTAATCAGCGTATTTTTAAATACCCGATACTCGACACCTTTCTGAAAGCAGGCACGACGGAAATCGTTCGTTTGAGCCACAGTCATGTCGGAGGCATCGGTGATATAGAAATTAGGCGTTTTAGAAAGCTTTTCGGTCAGCTCTTCTACAATTGCAAATTTTTCTTCCCTTGTCATGTTATTTCAGGTTTACAGTCCGGGAATGCTTGTCTTATCCACTTTCACACCGGGACTCATCGTGCTGGAAATATGGATGCTTTTTACGTAAGTACCTTTAGCGGTAGAAGGCTTGAGTTTCATGATAGTGTTAAGCACTTCTCTTGCGTTTTCGCGCAGTTGCTCAGGGGAGAACGAAATCTTACCGATGCTGGTGTGAACGATACCGGTTTTATCAACTTTAAAATCGATTTTACCTTGTTTCACTTCGCGTACAGCCTTACCTACTTCCATCGTAACAGTACCGGACTTAGGGTTTGGCATCAGACCACGAGGACCCAACACACGACCCAGTTTACCGATTTTAGCCATAACAGTTGGCATTGTGATGATAACATCTACATCTGTCCAACCGGCTTCAATTTTGGCGATAAAATCGTCCAGACCTACATATTCAGCACCAGCCTCGCGGGCCTCAGCTTCTTTTTCAGGGGTACAAAGTACGAGTACACGCACTTCTTTACCTGTACCATGTGGCAAAGCCACCACACCACGCACCATTTGATCAGCTTTGCGAGGATCTACACCCAAACGAACGTCGATATCCACAGAAGCATCAAACTTCGCATAGTTTATCTCTTTTACCAGAGAAGAAGCCTCTTCAAGCGTATACTCCTTTGCAGGATCGTATTTTGCAAGTGCTTCTTTTTGCTTTTTCGTCAATTTTCCCATTGTTCAGTTCCAATTTCAGTTGGCAGTAAAACACTTACAATTACGCCCAAGGTGCTGTTCCGGTAACGATCAAGCCCATGCTGCGTGCAGTACCGGCAACCATTTTCATAGCTGACTCAACCGTAAAACAGTTAAGATCAGGCATTTTGGTTTCGGCGATGGTTCTAATTTGATCCCATGAAACGGATCCCACTTTGTTGCGATTCGGCTCGGGCGAACCACCTTTCAATTTAGCGGCTTCCATGAGCAAAATTGCAGCGGGAGGTGTTTTGATGACAAACTCAAATGTTTTGTCAGCATATATGGTAATTAATACCGGCAATACCATCCCCATTTTGTCTTGCGTACGGGCGTTGAACTCTTTGCAAAATTGCATAATGTTCACACCTTTGCTGCCCAGCGCAGGACCAATTGGCGGTGAAGGATTTGCCTGACCTCCTTTAACCTGCAATTTTACATAGCCAGTTATCTCTTTTGCCATAATTACAGTTCTTTAGAAACTTGCATGTAATTCAACTCGACGGGAGTGTTTCGTCCGAAGATTTTCACCATTACGTTGAGTTTTTTCTTTTCTTCAAATACCTCTTCCACTGTTCCGGTAAAGCCATTGAATGGCCCATCCATTACTTTGACGGTTTCCCCAATATGGAATGAGATATTGTGTCTAATCTCGCTTTCATCGGTATCGTCTATTTTACCGAGTATGCGATTAATTTCCGATTCGCGCATGGGGCGTGGCTTTGCATTGGGGCCTGCTCCTTCTACATCGAGAAAGTTGATCACACCAGGTACGCTCTTGATGGTATGAATAATTTCACCATTGCTCAAGTTTGCCTGAACAAATACGTAGCCGGGAAAGAAGTTTTTTTCGACAGCAATTTTCTTACTTTTGCCATCTTTCATCTTACGGATCTGGTACACCTTCTCAGAAGGAGTCAGCACCTGACTGATGTATTCCCCGAGGTTATGGATAGAAACCTCTTTCTCAAGATAGGCTTTTACCTTTTTTTCCTGTCCGCTAACTACCCGAAGTAAATACCATTCCAGTTTGCTGTCGCTCATACGAATCGAAAATTTTTCATTTGCTTGTCTATCGCCTTATCCGGGAAGCACGTCTTTGGAGAAGAAAGACTCGGATGAAGGGCTGCATAAACGCGCTTAACCTTGGAAAGATTTATAGAACCAATCCAAGCCTTTGTCGAACAGGAAATCAACCAATCCAATGACCAGCGCAAAGATTAGTGATGCAATCAGTACGAGAATTGAGTTGCTTTGCAACTCGTTGTACTTAGTCCACGTTACATGCTCGGTCATTTCTGTTTTTGATTCCCGCAAGAAGTCAATGACTTTTTTCATTGGTCAGTCTGTCTATTTTATTGAGACATTGCACGGGTGGCAGGGATCGAACCCGCAACCTACGGTTTTGGAGACCGCCACTCTACCAGTTGAGCTACACCCGTTTTTGGTTTTTGGACTGCAAAGGTAGCAGCTTTGTTTTGATATACAAATAGTTGTAAGACTTTTTAGCGCAAAAAATCATCGCTGTAATACAGCCTCGATCCATTCGGGATGTACGAGGTAGATATAAATGGCTGCTGCAATGAGTAGTACCAGCGTAACTCCCCATGCAAAACCCCACCACCAACTGCTCCTTGATTTGCGGCGAACTGTTTGTCGCAAATCGGTCAATTGCTGTTCGTAGGCGGTTCTTTCTCCTTGCGAAACAACAGGTGCCTGCCCGGTAGCACTGATTTGTTCTTGCAACTGCCTGATCTGTGCGTCAAGCATTTCTATATATTGCCGCTTTTCTGTAATTGCTCGGTCTTGCTCTTCGATGGATTCGTACAACTGCCGCAATACTGCGGGTAACTCTTCCGACATCCGGTGCAAACGGGCTGCCGCTTCTGCAACGGGTACGTATGTTGGCAGAGGCGCAGGCGGGGCCACAACGCGGCGCGGGGCGAATATGCTGCGAATCAGCAGGTAAATCATTAATAGGATCAAGAAAACAGACAGTGCCATAAAGATGGCAACCTCGCGGTTTTCCTGCGCTAAACGGATGAGTTGATTGAGCGTTCCCATAGTATATCGGAAAAAATTGGCGGAAAATACAAAAAATTCATTCCGCTACTTCCTCCTCAGCCTTCATTTGTTTGTCGAACATCTCTTTGTAGAGTCCGCCCTGTAACATAAGCATATCGTGTGTGCCGCTCTGTACTATTCTTCCGCTGTCCAGCACAATGATATGATCGGCGAGTTTGGCAGAAGAGACGCGATGTGAGATAATAATCGTTGTCCTCCCGGCCATGATACGCTGCAAGTTGTTCAAAATTGCATTTTCGGTTTTGGTATCTACTGCCGAAAGAGCATCGTCCAGAATTAGGATACGGGGGTTGCGCACAATAGCACGAGCAATGGAAACACGCTGCTTCTGTCCGCCTGAAAGTGTGATTCCGCGTTCGCCGATTTCAGTGGCAAATCCCATCGGAAAGTCCTTGATATTCTGGTACACATCGGCATCTTTAGCGGCTTGTATCAGGTCGGCTTCGTCTATGTCGTCTATACCAAAGCCTATGTTATTGGAAATAGTGTCGGAGAAAAGGAAAACGTCTTGCGGTACATAGCCGATCTGGCGGCGATAGTGTGCAATGTCGTATGCCTGTAGAGGCTCCCCATCAATGATGATTTCCCCCTCTGTCGGATCGTAAAGGCGGCAAATCAGGTTGGCGATGGTGCTTTTGCCGGAACCTGTAGCCCCGAGAATAGCCAGCGACTCGCCGGGTTTAATATCGAAACTGATCCGGCGCAATGCTTCAATGCCCGAGTCGGGATAGCGCAGGCTTACGTTGCGGAAGGAAATGCTACCTGCAATATCTTTTTTCAGATTTCGGGTAGAGACAATATCTGTTTGGGTATTCAAAAACTCATTGATGCGCTTCTGAGAAGCGGCAGCGCGTTGGACGATGCTAGTGATCCATCCCAGCGAGGTTACAGGCCAAGTAAGCAGGTTGATATAAATCACAAACTCTGCTATGTTGCCTGTCGTGATGGTGCCGCTCATTACTTCGATGCCTCCCACGTAGATTGTCAGGATAGTGCTCAGGCCGATCAGCAGCATAATCAGCGGATAAAACAGCGCATTGACCATTGCCAAACGCAGCGACCGGCTCCGGTATTCGTTGCTTTTGTCCAAAAATTGTTGAGACATATCCTCTTCCCGAACAAATGATTTGATCACGCGAATTCCTGAAAAAGCCTCTTGCACAAAAGTGCTCATATCGGCAAGTCCGCGCTGGATAGATTCGGAGTGGCGATTGATCAGGTTGTTTACGTAATAGATGCTTACTGAAAGAATTGGCAGCGGCAGCAGCGACCAAAAAGTCAGATTTGCGTTGATAGTCAGCATGTAGCCAATAATAAGCACAAAGGTAATCATCATATTCAGCCCGTACATGATGGCAGGGCCAATATACATGCGCACATGTCCGACATCTTCGGAAATGCGCGCCATCAGATCGCCCGTATTGTTGCGGCGATAGAAACTCAGCGGAAGTGTTTGGTAATGTTCGTAGATGTCGTTCTTAAGATCGTACTCCACCAGCCGCGACATAACGATGATTGTCTGGCGAGTCAGGTACAGAAACAAGCCCCGCAGGAGCGCCATGCTGACAATCACAACGCCGTACAAAAGCACTGCCGCTGCAAAAGCCTCGTACAGATACTCTCGTGCCGACTCAGACTGTTTGAGCGAAAGATAGACGTTGATATTGTCGCTTACCAGATCGAAGGCGTAGCGCACTACCTGCGCCGGAATGATGGCGAAGATGTTGGAAACAACAACAAATACTGCTCCCCATATTAAGTAAGAGCGGTATTTATATAGGTAGCGATTCAGGTAGGCAAGTTCTTTCACACTGCAAAGTTAGGGAAATTACCTTGTTTAAGCTCATTTGATAAAAGAACTGCCGGCAAGTAGGCGGCTGGTTGGGTGGGTAAATGTGTCCAATGGATGCGTCGGCGCATCGCTTGCGCCACAAATTCAACTTGCAAAGAAGGTCGCATTTTTATACCACTATTTGAGCGGCTTTTGGGGATTGACCTAATTGACTATACTGATTTTCAAGCATTTATATAGCCAAAAACACAAAAAACCGCTTTTGATAGAGCGCAATGAAAAGCGAACGGGGTATCATGCCCGTCCGCTTTTCATTCATGGAAGAAAAAACCAACCATTATCGCTCATTGACAGGTACATAATTGCGCTCGGTAGCGCCTATGTAGATCTGACGCGGGCGACCGATAGGCTCTTTATTCGCTGTCATTTCTTTCCATTGTGCAATCCAGCCCGGCAGACGACCCAATGCAAACATTACCGTAAACATTTCGGTAGGAATACCAATGGCGCGATAAATAATCCCTGAGTAGAAATCTACGTTTGGATAAAGTTTGCGGCTTACGAAGTAATCGTCTTTGAGTGCATACTCTTCCAATTCTTTGGCAATTTCCAGTGCCGGATCTTTGATGCCCAACTTATCTAATACTTTGTCGCAGGCAGTTTTGATGATGCGTGCGCGAGGGTCAAAGTTTTTGTACACGCGGTGTCCGAAGCCCATCAGACGGAAACCGCTGTTTTTATCCTTCGCCATATCTACGTATTTCTTCACATTGCCACCATCGGCTTTGATGCGTTCCAGCATTTCAATTACCTCTTGGTTAGCACCACCGTGCAGCGGCCCCCAAAGTGCATTGATACCGGCAGCAATAGAAGCAAACAGCCCTACTTTCGAAGAACCTACCATGCGCACCGTAGATGCCGAACAATTTTGCTCATGGTCGGCGTGCAGAATAAGCAGCTTATTCAATGCATCTACTACTATAGGATCGGCAGTGTAGGTTTCCGTAGGATACGCAAACATCATGTGTAGGAAGTTAGAGCAGTAGTCCAGCGCATTATTGGGATAGTTGAGCGGATGCCCCATTTCGTTTTTATAGCTCCATGCCGCCAGCGTAGGCATTTTCGCCAGCAGGCGAATAATGTTCAGATTGGTTCCTTCTGGCGTGCGGCTTTCAGGATAGAAAGTGCTTAGCGCACAGGTAAGCGATGCCAATACCGCCATTGGGTGCGCAGATGCGGGAAAACCATCATATATTTTACGGATGTCTTCGTGCACGAGTGTGTGCATGGTGATGTCGCGCTCAAATGAAGCAAGCTCTGCCTGCTTAGGCAATTCGCCATTGATCAGCAAGTAAGCAACTTCGAGGAAAGAGGCATGTTCGGCTAATTGTTCGATCGGATAGCCGCGGTAGCGCAGAATGCCCTCTTCGCCATTTAAAAAAGTTACGGCGCTTTTAGTTGCGCCTGTGTTTTTGTATCCAATATCAAGCGTGATTAAACCCGATTCGTCACGCAACTTGCTGATGTCTAATGCAAGTTCTTTTTCGGTGCCTTCTACTACGGGCAGTTGATACACCTTACCCTCATAGTGAAGTTCAGCAAACTTTGACATTATGCGTTGATGGTTATGTGGAACGTTCTACTAATCAATAAAAATCGTTGGTAGCGAATTTATGCGATTTCTCTTAAAACCTTGCCTATTTGCGTTTGTTTGTCGCATTTTTTTGTAACCATGTAAGCAAATCCACATAATTGCTATGCTCCAAATTGGCTATATTTATTTTATGATTGCCAAAGTTGAGCTGTAACTGTTTGTACGTACCATTCTTGCCGGCACTGATCTCCTGCCAGCTTTTGAGCGCTGGCCAGAACAGTTTCATGCTTCTCCGCTTGGGAAATCGGTATTCTACCTCAATGCCGGAACGGTCTGCACGCAGAATAAAATACTTGCGCAAAGCCACTACTGCTATCAGAATGGATAAAAAAAGCGTTAGCCAGATACCGCCTAACTGCAACCAAAAATTTGCGTGTAAGTCAAATGTTAAAATTAAATAAAGCCAAATGCCCAACCCGACCGCTGCAAGGGCGAAAAGGGTATTGATAAGCGCAGATTTGGGCTTACAAACGATCATGGCAGCCTATTTCATATGTTTGACCGATGCCTCAATAATATCGCAGCACTGATGCAGTTCGTCTTCGGTGATGACTAATGGCGGCGCAAAGCGGATGATATTGCCGTGCGTAGGTTTGGCAAGCAGCCCGCGTTCTTTCATTTCTAAACAAAGATTCCATGCCGTTTCGCTGTCGGGTGAGTCGTTGATGACAATGGCATTGAGCAAGCCCTTACCACGCACCAGCGTTACTTTGTCAGTGTGCTGAATCATCGCGTTCATGCGCTCGCGGAACAAGTTGCCCATGCGCTCGGCGTTGGCTGCCAGATTCTCGTCTTTGACTACCTGCAAAGCAACTGTAGCAACGGCGCAAGCCAACGGATTGCCGCCGTAGGTAGAGCCATGCTCGCCCGGACGGATGCAATCCATGATTTCGCTGCGCGTCAGCACGGCAGAAACGGGATATACGCCGCCCGAAAGCGCCTTGCCCAAAATCAAAATATCGGGCTTGACGTTTTCATGGTCGCAGGCAAGCAATTTGCCCGTGCGGGCGATGCCTGTCTGCACCTCGTCGGCGATAAACAGGACGTTTTTCTCGCGGCACAGTTGGCTGACTTGCTGCAAGTAGCCATCGTCCGGCACAATTACGCCCGCTTCGCCCTGAATCGGTTCCAGCATTAGGCCTGCCACATTTGGGTCTTGCAGCGCCGCAGCAAGCGCGGGAATATTGTTGTACGGAATAATTTCAAAACCGGGCATGTACGGACCGAAGTTCGTGTAGCTTTTCGGGTCGGTGGAGCTGGAAATAGCCGCCATGGTGCGCCCCCAGAAGTTGCGCTGTGCAAAAATAATTTTTGCCTGATTGGCGGGAATGCCTTTCACCTCATAGCCCCACTTGCGGCAAATTTTGATAGCCGTTTCGCCACCTTCTACGCCTGTATTCATGGGCAATACGCGCTCATAGCCGAAAAATTCGGTAATGAACTGCTCATAGGGTCCGAGTTTATCGTTATAGAACGCCCGTGAGGTGAGCGTCAGCGTTTGCGCCTGTTCTATCAGCGCTTGAATGATGCGCGGATGGCAATGCCCTTGATTAACAGCGCTGTAAGCCGAAAGAAAGTCAAAGTAACGACGTCCTTCAACATCCCACAAATAAACGCGCTCGCCGCGTGCAAGCACTACGGGAAGGGGGTAATAGTTGTGCGCGCCATAACGGTCTTCTAACGCAATAAGCTCTGAACTAGAAAGTGTGGCAAGCATACAAATGAGTTTGTTTTTGTCAAAGTTACGGAATTAACCTTTGTCATCTATGTAAGAACCGATTTCTTCGGCAATCTCATTGGGTTCTGCCTGATCTTCTTTGCCTTTGCTGAACGTATTGAGCAGGCAGGGCAGCAACACCAGATTAGTGATCATCGCCACAATCAGGGTAGAGGAAGTCAGCGCTCCCAGCGCCTGCGTAGCCCCGAAATCCGACCACGTAAAAATGATAAATCCACCAAAAAGGACAATAGACGTGTACATCATGCTAATCCCCGTTTCGTGAATGGCGATGCGTACACTTTCGGCTACGTTAAAGCCTGTCAGTTTGAGCGCCTGCCTGTAGCGTGCTAGGTAATGTACCGCATCATCTACAGCAATACCAAAAGCGATGCTGAAAATCAGCGCGGTACTCGGTTTGAGAGGGATACCCAAAAAACCCATCATACCCGCAGTCATCAAAATAGGCAGCAAGTTACTTGCAATCGTAAGCGCCATGATGCGTGCATTTTTGAACAGCAGCCCGATAATTGCCCCAATCAGCCCAATAGCGATAAAAAGACTCTGGCGCATGTTAGCAATCAGGTAATCATTGCCTTTTAGGAAGAGGAGAGTTGTTCCGGTAACGTGCGCGGTCATATCTGTACCTGCCAGTGCGCTGTCTATCTGTGGCAAGATAGCGGCTTTCATCAGCGAATCGGTGCGCAGCGAGCCAATATCGGCAACTTTGAGTGAAATGCGCAGCCGCTGCCCGCTGCTGTCGGTAAAACTATTGGCAAGTTCGGCTGCCTGTCCTTTTTGTCCGCGTGTATAGCGTTCAATCGTAAGCAGTTCGCCCGATTGTGTAGGCAGCGCGTAGGTTTCTTCTATTTTCACCGTACCCAAAGCCTGATTGGCAGCTTTTACAAAAGTTACTACCGAAAGCGGCGGTGAGACGTAGGGCAGGCTGCGCAGCGAATCTTCCAGCAGACGGATTTTGCGCAGGCGTTTCAGATCGCGCGTAGCTTTGGGTTTGCCCGTATCTACGATGATTTCCAGCGGCATGATACCGATAAAATTTTCCTCAAAAAATGCCAAATCTCTTACTACAACGCTTTCTTCGGGCAAATCGTCCACCATGTAGGAAACCGCACGAATGCGCAATACGCCGATTATTGAAACTACTACCAACACCAGACAAACAACATATACCTTGGTGCGATGATGATCGGTGATGTGAACAAATAAGTTCAAAATACGCTGCATGTTGCGGCGTTCCAGATGGCGCGTATTGCGCAGCGAAGGTGGCGGCAAATAGGAAAATACTGCCGGAATAAATATCAGACTGATGCAAAAAGTATTGGCAATATTAATGGCAGCCACTGTCCCAAATTCGCGCAGGATGGAAATGTCCACCGTCAGCAGTACCAGAAAACCAATGGCTGTGGTCGTATTGGTAATCAGTGCGACTACGCCTATTTTCTTGACTACGTTCTTCAGCGCCAGTTGCTGATTGTGCGAATGGATGTATTCCTGATGGTATTTGGTAAGCAGATAAACGCAGTTGGGGATGCCGATAACGACCAGAATCGGCGGGAGCAGTCCTGTGAGCATAGTGATTTTGTAGCCCAGCATGCCCAGTGTTCCCATTGTCCAAACAACTACTATTCCAATCAGGATGACGGAAAAAAGTACCGGCGCAACCGAACGGAAAAACAGGTACATGACTACCACTGTTACCACCAGCGAAAGGAGGAGAAAAATATTCAACTCGTGCTTGACGCTTTTGGCAACAACGGTTCGGATATACGGGATGCCACTGTAGTGCATCTGGATGCCTGTTTTGGCAGAAAATTCATCGGCAAGGCGGATCATCTCAAACACCAACTGTTCGCGCTCCGAAGTGCCGAGAATTTCGCGTTTCAACGCCGCTACTATCATTGTTGCGCCGTTGTTGTAGTTCCAGATTTGCCCTTCGTAGAACTTAATCATTTTAGCCTGCTTCAGCATACTGTCCAGTTCCTGCTGATTGCGGGGCAGGGGACTGAACACAGGCTGTACCTCAAAGCGTTTTTCTACTTCGTTTTTGCGAATATCCTGCAAAGTGGGCAGCGAAAGCACCTGATTGATGCCTTTCAAACCTTGAATTTTGGTAGCCAGTTCTTGAAAGCGGCGAAAATTATCGTAGCGATAGAGCGCACTGTCTTTCAAACCAATGACAAAGAGGTTGCCGTCTTCGCCAAAGGTTTGCAAGAAGTCTTTGAAAAATAGCATTTCGGGGTCATCCTGCGGCACTACTTTAACAAAGTCGTAAGACATTTCCACTTTGCGCGCCTGATAGCCCATAAAGGCTGTGATTGACAGCAGCAGCGCGATAAAAACAAAACGGTATTTCAGGACAATGTCCGCTACTTTTTCCCACATGCGACAGGATTCCTCCTTTATGGATTGATGGTTAGAAATTCAGCATTTTGATGGCTGTAGCAGCGGCTTCGTCGCCTTTGTTGCCATGTTTGCCGCCCGCGCGGTCAAGCGCCTGCTCCATATTGTGTGTGGTAATAACCCCAAAAATAACAGGCTTGTTGTATTTCAACCCTACCTCAGTTATGCCATTGGCTACCGCCTGACAAATGAAATCAAAGTGCGGAGTTTCGCCCTGAATGACGCAGCCCAGACAAATCACCGCGTCAATATCTTTCCATTGCGCCATGTACTGCGCGCCGAGTGTCAGCTCAAAGCTGCCGGGCACATCTTTGCGGATAATGTTTTCCTCAGGTACGCCGGCATCGAGCAGCGTGCTGTATGCGCCATTGTAGAGGCGTTCGGTTACATCGCTGTTCCATTCGGCAACCACAATCGCGAACTTGCGGTCTGCAACGACGCTCAGGTTTTTGTTGGAAAAGGTGCTGAGATTTTTCAGAGTAGAAGCCATAATGCAGAATCAGATTATTTTGGAAGTGATGAAAGTTTATCGGATAGTAGCTGCCAGCAAATACCGCGTCGTATCGGAAAAGACTGTTTTCTGAAAGCCTGCGATGCGGTAAGCAGCGAGTTCGCCCTTGCTGAAATTGAGGTATAAGTGTTTTTCAGTGTGGTACAAAAGATTGGACTGCACCAGATGCGCCTCTATGGCAGCGGGCTGCTTAGCTGTTCCCTTTACGATGAGCAGGCGCACGGGTTGAGATGCCTTTTTGGCGGTGTAGCGGATGCTTCCCGTCGTTTCGCTCACCTCATACTCGCCTATCCATGCGGGTTTGTTAATGTCTGCTTCTTTGAAAAGGCGCAATTCATCTGCCCAATCGGTTGGCTGCGGTGCGAGCGTATCGGGTGATTCAGTGCCTGCCTGCACTACTTTGAGGCTTTGGGCGCGACGCGCATTAAGCACAGCCGCCTGTTGATCAACTGCCGCAGCGATTGAAAAATATGCTGTCTGCTTGCTTTCCTGCGAAGGCTGCGCCGACGGCATACACCTAGCAAACAGCCCCAACAGGCACAGTGAAATTGCAATTAATCGCTTCAAGGCAATGATTTTTTTGCAAAATTACAGAATCCAACGCTTGGAAAGGGCAACTTTGCGGAAAATTAACTTCATAGCAGTATGGGCTTGCAACTTCCTGTTAAGATCAGCGGTGTAAATAACCTTAGCGATGCGCGTTATTGCGCAGGTATGGGCGTACAATGGGTGGGCTTCTGTCTGGACGAAGCGGCGGCGGCGTACCTCCCACCCGCCAAAGTAACCGAAATAGCAGGCTGGCTCGCCGGTGTAGAATTTATCGGCGAATTGGGCAATCAGGATTTGCCGACTGACATCACCGACTATCCGCTGCACTACCTGCAAACCGACGCGCCCGAAAAGTTGGAACAACTGACAAGTTATGGGTTGCCGCTCATCCTGCGCATAGTTGCCAATAGCCTTGCAGACTTACAACATGCCACACAGCTAATGACTGAAAATCAGGCTATTGCAGATTTTTTCCTATTGGAAGGGGAACTCAACCCCACCCTGCCCGAAGTAGCGGCGCAATTGAAGGGTATTTGTGAAAAGTTCCGCGTCGTGCTTGGGCTGCCTTTTGAAGCTGATAGCATCGCCGAACAACTTGCTGCTATCAAGCCCTACGGCATCGCGCTGGAAGGCGGTTTTGAAATCAAGCCCGGACTGAAAGACTTTGACGAAATCGCCGAAATTCTGGAAGCGCTGGAAGTAGAAGATGATATTTCGTATTGATTTTGTGTAGGGATGATCGAGGCTGTCCAAAAAAGACGAATGTAGTACAAATTTAAGTCTATAACTATTTGATTGTCAATTGATTAATAAATCACAGACTAAAGTCCGTGTTACTTTTTGGACAGCCTCAATGTATAGCGTTTGATATTCGGAAAGTAGTGGAAATCTCGTGTGTTATAAGTGTAGAGAGGTATTTCATACACAATAGCTTAGAGAGGCAATTGTAGGTTCATCCCCGTTACCGTTAAAGGCGTGAATGAATATGTTTGTATCGCATAATACCATGCCAATTTTTTCTCCATGCTTTTTGACGAATTTCTTCTATTGTTCTTGGGTAGTCGTGCAAAATCCCAAATAATTCCTCAGAGGCAACACGCTTATCGCCTTTTACAACAGGCATTCGGTTGTCCTCAACACTAATCCTGTTGATGCCAAGCTCCTGAAATAACTTGGTAAGCAGTGTGATTTCGCCGGGAGTATTGGCTTCTATTGTAATACGCATATGCCGCATATTTCAAGTACCAAGCTCATTCAAGGAAAAAAATCAGAACGTTGCACTACAATTATCTTGCAGCATGAACAAAGCGTATGCTGTTGACAAAAACATTATCTTTACCTCGTCAGAAAAGTGAATAACTGAATCCATGCGCCGCTATTTCAACACCTCAGGACCTAATATCCCCAGCCAGCACTATACCATCCGACGCAAAAACCTCATCGCGCAAGGAAAGGACTTTGTCTATCGCGAACGCTACTTTACCATCTGGGCTCCGCGACAAACGGGCAAAACCACCTATTTCAGGCAATTAGCTGAGGAACTGCAAACCGAAGGCTATCAGGTGGCGCATATCAATTTTGAGAATTTTAAGACCGCATCAGAGCCACTTTTTCTCCAAGTACTCAAAGAATATTTAGGCAAGTTATGCGAAAGCAATTTTGATAATATTACAGAGATTCCCGAATTATTTTCAGTTATTACCAAAATCAACGACCGAAAATTGGTGCTGATTATTGACGAAGTGGAAGGTATTAATGAGAAATATTTTGGCACTTTCCTGCATTCTATCCGTAATGCGTACCACTCCCGCGAAACGCACGCTCTCAAAAGCGTGATTTTGGTCGGGGTAGCTAATATTACGGGTGTTATTGGGGACAATGCCAGTCCCTTCAACATCGCCGACAACCTCAATGTCCCCTATTTTACCGATGCGGAAGTCTACGAACTGCTGGGGCAACACGAAACCGAAACCGGACAACTTTTTGAACAGTCAGTCAAAGATAAAATCATCCAAATTGCCGCCAACCAGCCGGGATTGGTCAATGGATTTGCTCAAAAACTTATTACTGATTATCCTGACAAAAATATTATTGAGTATGCGGACTATCTCAAAGTAGAAGACTGGTATCTGACCGTAGCCATTGACAAAAACTTTGAAAACATCCGCAACAAAGCGCAGGAAGTGCGCCCGTTCGTAGAGCGGCTGCTGTTTACCGAAGAAAAAATCCCCTTTGACATAGACCGACCTGCCATTAAACTGTTGCACATCAACGGCGTGGTTAAAAAAGGCGAAGATGGTAATGTTACTTTTTGGGTGCCTTTTTACAAAAAGCGTTTGTACAAGGCCTTTTATCCCTATGCCAACGGCGAAAAGCAGGATATTATTCGCTCGTTTGCGGTCAAAAAATACTTTGATGCGCAAATGAACCTGCTTTTTAAACCGCTCATACAAGA